>NZ_JAPCIZ010000074.1:0-19062 GCF_027707725.1 Aeromonas sp. QDB25
TCCAGTTGGTGATGTTGTGTGTTGACTTGCCCATCTCATGTGCCCGGTAATTGATCCGGGAGATCAGATCACCACTTGGCTAGATAGTTCCCTGATTTGTGCAACAAGGCCGCTGAGCGGCTCCAATGCAGTCCGACCCAGCGCCCTGGCAGCCCGTGCGACCGACGGTACCCTGAAATTCTCCACGGAAACGGCGGATCTCTCCAACCCGGTGTCCGCCCTCTCCACCCTGGATGGCTGGTCGACTACCCAGGCGATCCAGATAGTGCCGGTGACGGCCTCCGGCATCCAGGTCAAGGCGCCGGCCGCCGATGAATTCGCAGCCTCCGTGGCACCCCTCTACCTGATGGAGCTGGAGTTTGACAGTGCTGCCCTGCGTCCGAGCGGCGTGAAGAAGGTGCTGACCTACGGGGTGGACTTCGTGGTGGCCGAGACGACCGGCAAGCTGAATCTGGTGCCGCTCAAGCCGCTCAACCCCTCTTCCTACTACATGATAGTGGCGACCGATACCCTCAAAGACAGCACGGGCGCCCCCCTGCGACCGGGTAGCGACTACAGCAACTACAAGACCAGCACCGGCAGCAACGCCCAGGAGCAGACCATCAGCGGCCTGATTGCGCTGCAGGAAGGGCTGTTCAAGGCAGCCACCGGCATCACCAGCGACCACGTGATCTTCTCCGACTGGTTCGGTACCCAGTCCGGTGCGGACGTGCTGGTGGCGGTGAAAGGGGCGGCCGCATCCGTGCTCAAGAGCCCGACCCTGGACGCCGCCGCCCTGTGGAAGCAGGACGCCCTGGGCAATACCAGCCTGCCTGGCACCTATACCCTGTCGGTGAGCGGCGGCAGCCCCTTCCTGACCCAGCTGGACGCCGAGAACTTCCTGCCCCAGGAGCAGAAGGATGCGATTGCCGCCGCTTTTGGTGACGGCACTCCACTCCACAATCTGGCCTTGGGTACCACCGTCTACAGCGGTACCGTCAAGCTGCCCTACTTCCTCTCCTCCCCGGCCACCGCCGGCTCCTGGGACAAGGCGAAGACCCAGTCCTGGCACGGTGCCATCCCCAGCCTCTACGCCATCGCGAACGCCCTGAAGGCCCAGGATGCCGAAGTGATCGGCGGCCTGGTGGGGGCGGGTGTGGATCCGGCCCTGCTGGGCGAACTCATCGCCGATCCGAGCCGTCAGGCCGAGCTGCTGGCGGAGGCGAGCAAGCTGATCGGGGTGACCCTCACCTCCGGCGGCAAGGCGCTGGATCCCGAGATGAATATCGGGCGCTTCAACCCGCTGCCGGCACTGGAAGAGGTGCAGTCCGTCCCGATGCGGATCTTCGCCGCCGCGCCGCTGGCGAACATCACCGACGTGATCATCTATCAGCACGGCGTCACCTCGGTGAAGGAGAACGCTTATGCCCTGGCCCTTGGCCAGATTGGTGCCGGTGCCCAGGCGAGCAAGAACGTGGCCGTGGTGGTGATCGATCATCCGTTGCACGGTGAACGCGGCTTCGCCCTGACCGGCAGCATGGACTCGGTGACCACCTCCGACAACCCGACCCCCTACCTGAACCTGAGCTACCTGACCGTGGCCCGCGACAACCTGAAACAGAGCGTGGCGGATCTGCTGGGCCTGCGTCTGGCAGTGGGGCTGGCCAATGCCAAGGGCGCCATCGGCACCGCAGGCAGCCTCAAGGTACACTTCCTGGGTCACTCTCTGGGCGCCATCGCGGGGGCCAACCTGCTGGCGGTGGCCAACCAGTCTGTTGGCAACCCGACGGCAGACGCCCTGTTCAAGTTCGACACTGGCGGCCTGGCCATGCCGGGTGGCGGCATAGCGCCGCTGTTGCTGAACTCACCGACCTTCGGTCCGACCATCCAGATGAGCGTGCTGACCGCTGGCAGTGCGGCCCTGAAGGCAGCTTTTACCGCCTACGCCCCGAACTGCAAGACGGCAGTACCGACCTGCTTCGTCAACGAATTCCTGCCGAGCCAGGATGCGGCCACCCAGGCCACGGCGGCCAGCACCCTGCAGAGCTACAGCTTTGCGGCGCAGTCGGTGCTGGATTCGGCAGACCCCATCAACCTGGGGAGCGGCATCGCGGCGGACTTCCCGCTGTTTGCCACCGAAATCGTCGGCGACGGCGCCCTGAGCCTGTCGGATCGAGTGATCCCGAACAGCATCGCCACCGCCCCGCTGGGTGGCACCGAGCCGCTGTTCAAGGTCCTGGCCCTGCAACCGCTGACCGCCACCGGCGCCGCCAACCACAGAGCGGCCCGCTTCGTGGCCGGGGGTCACAGCTCGCTGCTGGCACCGGACGAGAACTTCGATCCGACCGGCGCCGTCACCACCGAGATGCAGACCCAGTTCGGCAGCTTCTTCGCAAGCGGCGGTACCGCGGTCAAGGTGACCGACGGCAGCCTGCTCAAGCAGTAAGCCGGCCGACCAATAAAAACGCCGCCCCAAGGGGCGGCGTTTTTTTATGGCAAATCGGCTCAGGCTGGCCTGTGGTGCCTGTCCAGCCAGCCCTGGGCAAGGCCGACCAGCAGACCCGCCAGGTGAGCATGTTGGTGGTCGCTTTGGTTGCCGAGCCGTTGCCGGCAACCAGGCCTCACCCCGGCCTGTGGTGCCTGTCCAGCCAGCCCTGGGCAAGGCCGATCAGCAGGCCCGCCAGGTGAGCCATGTTGGTGGTCGCTTTGGTTGCCGAGCCGTTGCCGGCAACCAGGCCTCACCCCGGCCTGTGGTGCCTGTCCAGCCAGCCTTGGGCAAGACCGACCAGCAGGCCGACCAAATGGGCCATGTTGGCGGTGGGGGTGCCGAGCATGTCCAGGAAGCCGAGCACCAGCCAGACCAGCATGAAGCCCATCAGGGCTGGCGGCATGGCGAGGCCGCAATCCGGTTGCAGCCTGGTTCGCAGCCAGCTGTAGCCGAGCAGGGCATAGACCACCCCGGAGAGGCCGCCAAAGCGCGGGCCGCTGACAAAGAACTCGGCGATATTGGGCAGGGCAGCCCCGACGATAAGCAGGATGAACAGCTTGCCGCTGCCGAGGCGCTGCTCTATCTGGCCACCGAGATACCACCACCACAACAGGTTGAACACCAGATGCAGCACCGAGAAGTGGATGAAGGCCGGGGTGACGTAGCGCCAGGCCTGCCAGTCGGTGAACTGGGCCAGGGTGGGGTGGAAGGCGAGCTCGTCGAAGATGGGCAGGCCGATGGCATCCAGAGCGTAGATGGCCAGGCAGGCGATGATGACCACCAGGGTCAGGGGGCCCGCCTGGTGGAGGAAGTCGGTGACCGGATCCGTCATCCCCTTGCTGTAGTCGATCCGGGCATCGGCATGGCCGGATTGCCAGGAGGCCTCCATGTAGCGGGGGTGATTGGGTTCGCTCAGGAAGCGTTTGACCTCCTGCTGGGCCTGGGCGAGGCGCCGTTCGTCCGCCAGCCAGACCGAGACGCCGAGCTCGGACTGGGTCAGCTCGCACGGAATGCCCAGGGTAGCGAGATAATCCACCAGCGCCTGGGCCATGCGGGCGTCGCCCAGCACCAGCAGCTGGATCATGCCGGTGGAGGAGGAACGACCCGCCTCTGTCATGCGTCCCCCGCCTGGATGGGGAACTCCCTGCGCCAGGCCTCGAAACCGCCATCCAGGCTATAGACCTCGTCATAGCCCTGTTGCAGCAGGTACTGGGCCGCCCCCTGGCTGCTGTTGCCGTGATAGCACATCACGATGACGGGGGTATCGAAGTCCACCTCGTTCATAAAGCGAACCAGGGTGCCGTTGGTGAGGTGGAAGGCGCCGACCGCGTGGGCCGTCTCGAAGGATTGGGGATCGCGAATGTCCACGAGACGGGCTTCGCCTGCGCTCAGCTTCTGGTGGGCATCATGGGCGCTGATATGGGCAAACTGGTCCATTGAGATGTCCTGAAAATGGAGGGTTGAAGGGCAGTTTACCGCAAGCGGCGGTTTGCGCTAAGTGTGCAATGGGGGCGGCATCCAGGGGATCGCAATTTTCTTCAATATCGGGCCGCCCGGGCCGGGTAGGCTCGGACTTCCCTCAATTGAACGAGCATCATCCATGGAATTCAGTCTGCTGTTATCCATGGCCGGGTTTGCCCTGGCCATGTCCATCTCCCCGGGGCCGGTCAATCTGGTCGCCCTTGGCACCGGCGCCCGGTACGGTTTCACGGCCAGCCTGCGCCACGTGGTGGGGGCCACCCTCGGCTTCATCCTGCTGCTCCTGCTGATGGGGCTGGGTCTTGGCGGCGCCCTGTCCCGCTGGCCTGTGGCGCTGGGGGCCATTCACTGGGGCGGCGTGCTCTTTCTCGGCTGGATGGCCTGGCAGTTGCTGATGGACAGCGGCGAGGTGGAGGAAGTGGAGGGCGTGCCCCCCGCCTTCTGGTACGGGGCCTTGATGCAGTGGCTCAATCCCAAGGCCTGGCTCGCCGCCAGCATGGGGATGGGAGCCTATGGGATCGCGGGCGGCATGAGCCAGATCGCCCTCTTTACCGGCATCTATCTGGTGATTTGCCTCGGCTCCATCGCCTGCTGGGCCTATGCGGGCAGCCGATTGCAGGGGTGGCTGGTCTCAATCGGGCCATGGCGCTCTTGCTGCTGCTCAGCGCCGCCTATCTGGTGCGCTCGTCCTGAGGGGCGAGCTGCGCTCTGTACTGGCCCGGGGTGGCGGCCACCCGGCGTTTGAACTGGCGCTGGAAGTGGGCCTGATCGGCAAAACCGCTGGCAAGGGCCACTTCCGCCAGGGGCTGCCCCTGGCGCAGCAGGGTGCGGGCGTGGCGAATGCGCTGATCGAGCAGGTAGGCGTGGGGCGTCATGCCGTAGTGGCGGCTGAAGGCGCGCACGAAGTGGGAAGGGGTAAGCCCGGCCACCGCACTCAGCTGTGCCAGGGTGAGGGCGCAGGCACTCTCGTCCTGCATCAGCTCGGCGGCTCGCTGCAGGTGCCGGGGAGGGCGGTCATCCCACTTGGCCGGGGTGAGCCTGGCCAGAAGCTGGCGGCTGAAGAGGTGGCAGGCCACTTCGCGAGCCAGGGGATCCGGCTCCTCCACCAGTTGCCGGTGAAGCCGGCAGAGCCCCTGGTAGAGCAGGGGATCCCGGCTTGCGGTCATGTCGAAGGGGCGAAACGCGTTGCCGAGCCCGGCCTCCTCCTGCTGGCGCTGCAACCAGAGGTTGTCGATGTAGAACATCAGATAGGACCAGGGCTGGTCCGCGACGGGATTGCAGGCGTGCACCTCTTCCGGGTTCATCAACACCAGGCTGCCGCGGCCGACCTCTTGCAGGCTGCGCTGGTTGAGGTAGTGGCTGTGGCCGCCGGTGATGGCGCCGATGGAGAAGTGGGGGTGGCTGTGCTTGTCGTAGCAGACGCGCCGGCCATCCTGCACCGCCCGCGCCTCGATGAAGGGCAGGGCGGGATCGTGCCAGAAGTGGTGCTGATCCTGCGTCGCCCGCGCACGGCTCACGATGTGCTCCTCGGCGGGGGGCTGTTCCCCTGCCTGGCTCGGGGAGCGCGGCAGGGGAAGGGTGACGATGGTTGCTGCATCCTCAGCCGCCGAGATAGGCCTGGCGGACGGCGGGGTTGGCCAGCAGGGCCTCTCCCGTGTCTTGCAGCACCACCCGGCCGTTCTCCAGCACATAGCCGCGATCCGCCAGCTTGAGCGCCTGGTTCGCGTTCTGCTCCACCAGGAAGATGGTCATCCCCTTCTGGCGCAGTTGCTCTATGGTGTCGAAGATCTGCTGGATGACGATGGGCGCCAATCCGAGGGAGGGTTCATCAAGCAGCAGCAGGCGCGGCTTGCTCATCAGGGCGCGGCCGATGGCCAGCATCTGCTGCTCGCCGCCGGACATGGTGCCTGCCCGCTGCTCCAGCCGCTCCTGCAGGCGGGGGAACAAGGTAAATATCTGATCCAGCAGGCCGCGCTGCTCCGCCTTGTCGACGAAGAAGGCCCCCATCAGCAGGTTCTCCTCCACCGTGAGGCGGGCGAAGATGCGGCGCCCCTCCGGCACCACGGCGATGTCCTTGCGCATGATGCGGGCGGTGGTGAGAGAGTCTATCTGCTCCCCCTCGAACCAGATGGAACCGCTGCTGGGCTTGGGCTCGCCACACAGGGTCATCAGCAGAGTGGTCTTGCCGGCGCCGTTGGCGCCGATCAGGGTGACGATTTCCCCCTCTTTCACCTCGACGCTGACGTCGTGCAGCGCCTGAATTTTGCCGTAGTGGGTCGATACGTTGCGAAGTTCTAACATCTTTTTGTCCTTACGACTCGCCCAGATAGGCCTTGATCACCGCCGGATTGCTGCGGATTTCGTCCGGTTTGCCGTGGGCCAGCGGGGTGCCCTGGTTGACCACGAAGATGCGGTTGGAGATCTCCATCACCAGCTTCATGTCGTGCTCGATCAGCAGCACCGAGACCCCGAACTCGTCCCTCAGGTTGGAGATGAGCTCGTTGAGCTCGTCGGTCTCCTTGGGGTTGAGGCCTGCGGCCGGTTCATCCAGCATCAGCAGTTCGGGCCGGGTCGCCATGCAGCGGGCGATCTCGAGGCGGCGCTGCTGGCCGTAAGCCAGGTTGCCCGCGGCGCGGTTGGCGAGATCCTTGAGGCCCACCTTTTCCAGCCAGAAGGCGGACTGCTCCAACCCCTCTTTCTCGGCACGGCGGAAGGAGGGGGTCTTGAACAGGCCGGCGATGAAGCCGGTATTGAGATGCCTGTGCTGGGCCACCAGCAGGTTTTCCACCGCCGTCATCTCCTTGAACAGGCGCACGTGCTGGAAAGTCCGCACTATGCCCTTGCGGGCGATGAGGTGGCCGGGCAACCCCTGGATCTCCTCACCCTTGTAGCGAATGACACCGCCACTCGGGCGATAGAAGCCGGTCAGGCAGTTGAAGATGGTGGTCTTGCCCGCCCCGTTGGGGCCGATGATGGAGATCACCTCCCCCTTTTCCACATCCAGCTTGACGCCGTTGACCGCGAGCAGGCCGCCAAAGCGCATCGACAGATCTGAGACATCCAACAATGGTTGATTGTTGCTCATTTACGCAGCTCCATATGGGGTCGACTCATGGGCAGCAGTCCCTGCGGCCGCCAGATCATCATGAATACCATCAAGAGACCGAACATCAGCATGCGATATTCGTTGAACTCGCGGGCGAGCTCCGGCAGCACCGTCATCACGATGGCCGCCAGCACCACCCCGATCTGGGATCCCATGCCTCCCAGCACCACAATCGCAAGAACGATGGCCGACTCGATGAAGACGAAGGATTCCGGGCTGATGAAGCCCTGGCGCGAGGCGAAGAAGCTGCCGGCAAAGCCCGCGAAGCAGGCGCCTATGGTGAAGGCGGTCAGCTTGATGATGGTGGGGTTGAGCCCCAGGGACTTGCAGGCGATCTCGTCTTCCCGCAGCGCCTCCCAGGCACGGCCGAGCGGCATGCGCAGCAGGCGGTTGATGACGAACAGGGTCGCCACTACCAGCACCAGGGCCATCAGGTAGAGGAAGATCACCTTGTGGTTGGCGTTGTAGGCGATGCCGAAGAAGTCGTGGAAGGTGCCAAAGCCCCCATCCTTGACGGTGCGGTTGAACTCCAGGCCCCCCAGGGTCGGTTTCGGAATGCCGGAGATCCCGTTCGGACCGCCGGTCAGGGTGGTCATGTTGTTGAGCAGGATGCGGATGATCTCGCCAAAGCCCAGGGTGACGATGGCCAGGTAGTCCCCCCGCAGCCGCAGCACCGGGAACCCGAGCAGGAAGCCGAAGGTGGCCGCCAGCAGACCTGCGATGGGCAGACACTCCCAGAAGCTCAGACCGAAGTAGGTGTTGAGCAGGGCGTAGCTGTAGGCGCCGACCGCATAGAAGCCGACATAGCCGAGGTCGAGCAGACCGGCGAGGCCCACCACCACGTTCAGTCCCAGCCCCAGCATGATGTAAATCAGGGTGAGGGTGGCCAGATCGATGGCGCCGCGAGAGGCCATGAAGGGCCAGCTCACCGCAAACAGCAGCACCAGCACGGCGGTGAGGTTATAGAGCTTGGGGGCCTCTTCGGGGCTTGGCAGCACCAGCTTGGTGAAACCGACGGAGAAGCCGCTGATGGAGGCCTGGAACAGCCGGCTTATCTGGCCGCGCAGCATCTGGAACCAGAAGACGATGGTGGCGCCCCCCAGCAGCCAGGCCAGCGATACATCGAGGCGGCTCACCACCAGCAGGCGGGAGCCATCGGTCTCCAGCTTGAAGCCGAGCAGCCAGAAGGAGAGCACCAGCAGCACCAGGCTGGCGATGCAGGCATGGATAAATTGACGTTTCATCAGACTTTCTCCACTTCCGGACGGCCGAGAATGCCAGTGATGGTCATGAACAGCAGCACGAGGGCATGCATAGATTGGTTTTTCATACCTTCTCGACCTCCGGACGACCCAGGATGCCGGTGGGCATGAAGAGCAACACGAAGATGAGCAGGGCGAACGCCATCACATCCTTGTACTCGGTGCTGAGATAGCCCGCGGTGAGCGCTTCCACCACGCCGAGCAGCAGGCCGCCCAGTACGGCACCGGGAATGCTGCCGATGCCGCCCAATACCGCGGCGGTGAAGGCCTTCAAGCCCGCCATGAAGCCGAGATAGGGGTTGATGACACCGTAGTACATGCCGAGCAGCACCCCCGCGACGGCGGCCAGGGCGGCCCCCAGCACGAAGGTGATGGAGATGACCACGTGGGTGTCTATCCCTAACAGGTTGGCCATCTTGATGTCTTCGGAACAGGCTCGGCAGGCACGCCCCATGCGGGAGCGGCCGATGAACTGGGTCAACGCCAGCATGGTGACGAAGGTCACCACGAAGATGATGAGCTGCATGTAGGAGAGGCTGGCCTGGAAGCCATCCTCGCCGCCGAGGGTCCAGCCCCCGGAGATCAGAGTGGGCATGGCGATGTCACGCGAGCCCTGGGCCATCCGCATCATGTTCTGCAGGAAGATCGACATGCCGATGGCGGAGATGAGGGGGATCAGGCGGTTGCCGCCCCGCAGCGGACGATAAGCCACCCGCTCTATGGACCAGCCATAGCTGCCGGTGATGATGATGCTGACCAGGAAGGCTCCCCCCAGCAGCAGCACGGTGCTGTCGATGCCCATCATCATGAGCCCGGCCATCACCATGAAGGCGACATAGGAGCCGATCATGTAGACCTCGCCGTGGGCGAAGTTGATCATGCCGATGATGCCGTAGACCATGGTGTAGCCGATGGCGATCAACGCATAGGTGCTGCCTATGGTCAATCCGTTCAGCAACTGCTGAACCAGATAAAGAAGGTGTTCGGACATACCGCGTTCCCTGTGTACTTGCCCGCAAAGAAAGGAGGGGTGACTCACGTCACCCCGACCGGCAGATTATTTGAGTTGAGTGGAGGTACCGTCGGCGTGCCACTGGAACACACCGAATTCGAAGCCTTTCAGGTCACCGTTCGGCGCCCAGGTCAGGGGGCCCATCACGGTGTCGATCGGTGCGGCCTTGATGGCGGCAGCGACGGCAGCCGGATCATCCTCGCCCGCCTTGGCGATACCGGCCGCCAGGGCCTGCATGGCGGCATAGGTGGTCCAGACGAACGGACCGGAGGAGTCCTGACCCTTGGCCTTGAACGCTTCTACGATGGGGGCGTTGGCCGGCACCAGGTCATATTTGTTCGGCAGGGTCACCAGCAGGCCTTCGGAAGCCGGGCCGCCGATGGCGGAGATGTCCTTGTTGCCCACGCCTTCCGGACCCATGAACTTGGCCTTCAGACCCTTCTCGCCAGCCTGGCGCAGGATCAGACCCAGCTCCGGGTGGTAGCCGCCGTAGTAGACGAAGTCGACGTTCTCTTTTTGCAGCTTGGCGATCAGGGCGGAGAAGTCCTTGTCGCCGGCGGTGATGCCCTCATAGGCCACGACCTTGACGCCTACCTTGTCCAGCGCGGCTTTCACGCTGGAGGCGATGCCTTCGCCGTACTGTTTCTTGTCGTGGATGACGGCCACGCGCTGGGGTTTGACCTGCTCGATGATGTACTTGGCGGCGGTCGGGCCCTGGTCGCTGTCCAGACCGATGGTACGCAGGGTCAGCTGGTAACCGCGCTCGGTGATCTTGGGGTTGGTGGAGGCGGGGGTGACCATCAGGACCCCTTCATCTTCATAGATGTCGGAGGCGGGCAGGGTGTTGTCGGAGCAGAGGTGGCCGACCACGAACTTGACGCCGTCGTTGATCACCTTGTTGGCGATGGCCACGGCCTGCTTGGGATCGCAGGCATCGTCATAGATGACGGCTTCGATCTGCTTGCCCTTGATGCCGCCCGCCTTGTTGATCTGCTCGACCGCCATCTTGCCGCCGGTGAACTGCATGTCACCGTACTGGGCGACCGGGCCGGTCAGGGGGCCGGCGATGCCGATCTTGATGGTGTCGGCCGCATTGGCCATGGAAACTGATCCAAACAGAGCCAAAGAAACCGCTGCTCTGACTGCCATTTTGCTGAAGTTATGCATTGATTCGTCCCTTAATCAGTGAATTGTTTCATTTTATGCACGTCATTCCGAGCCTGTGTCCCGCCAGCCCGGCGATAGATAAGGTTCTATCATTCCTCGCCGGGCAATAACAAGATGTTAAAGATACTAACCGGAGCAGGTGTGAGAGGGGTTTTGTGAAACTAACACGCAGTTTATTGCTGTTTACTGGAGTTTAATGTCGTCAAGGTGGTGCAACATACAGATAACAAATTGTCATGGTGACAATTTCCAGAGTAAAAAACTGACGATATTTCATTCTGCGTCCGCTCTCATTTTGACCAAAATCCGTTTGCGCAAAAAGAAATGACCGCATAGATTAGCCAGCATTGATAATTCACTGGCAGCGCCCGTTAAAACCAAGCCTTTATTCGGGAAATCTGCTACTGTTCCGCCTTTGTTATTCAGGAGACAGAGATGGCAACTATCAAGGATGTCGCCTCGCGCGCAGGCGTATCCATCTCCACCGTCTCACATGTACTCAATCACACCCGTCGGGTCAGCGAAGACGCAACCCAGAAAGTGCTTGAGGCGGTGGCAGAGCTGAACTACGCGCCCAACTCGGTGGCGCGCAGTCTCAAGATCAATTCGACCAAGACCATTGGCATGCTGGTGACCACTAGTGCCAACCCCTTCTTCGCGGAAGTGGTACAGGGGGTGGAAGCCTACTGCTTCGAGCAGGGTTACAGCCTGATCCTGTGCAACACCGAGAACCAGCCGCCCCGCCAGCAGCACTATCTGCGCATGCTGATGGAAAAGCGGGTCGACGGCCTGCTGGTGCTGGGGACCGATATCGACACCCAGTTCAGGGACATGCTGCGTATCCACAAAAACGTGCCGCAAGTGGTGCTGGACTGGGGCAACGAGTGCGATTTCGCCAACGTGATCAACGACAACGCCCGCATCGGCGCGCGTCTGGCGGTGCGCCATCTGCTGGAGCAGGGCCACACCAACATCGTCTGCATCACCGGCCATCTCGCCAAGCCGACTACCCAGCAACGGCTGGACGGGGTGCGCGATGCCCTGGCTGAACAGGGGATGACCCTGAAAGAAGAGCAGATCTTCGAAGGGGACTACGAGAGCCAGAGCGGCTTCGATGCCATGCAGCGCATCCTGGCCCTCACCCCTCGCCCGACCGCGGTCTTTGCCTTCGACGATCCCATGGCCATCGGTGCCATCTGCGCCGCCTGGGAGGCCGGGGTCAAGGTGCCGGACGATATCTCCATGATCGGCTATGACGACGTGGAGATGGCGCGCTTCTCCAGCCCGCCGCTCACCACCATCCGCCACCCCAAGGCCGAGCTCGGTCTGCTGGCGGTGCAGCAACTGGTGAGCCGGATCCGCAACAAGGAGCTGGAAGTGGAGTCCATGACGGTGCAGCCCGAGCTCATCGTCCGCCGCTCGGTCAAGTCCCTGCGCTGACGGCGCCACGGGTGCCATGAACACGAAACCCCCTCGCCAGCGAGGGGGTTTCTGTTTTTGGGCCCCTCTCGTGGGCGTCAGGCCTTGAGGCCGAGCCGTCTGGCGAGGCGGTGCAGGTTGCCGCCGTCCAGATCCAGCGTCCGGGCGGTGGCGGCCCAGTTGCCGTCATGGGCGGTCAGGGTCTGCTCGATGAGCTGGCGCTGGAACAGATCGGTGGCGGCGCGAAGGCCCAGGCCGGCAATGGCCGGGGAGGCGGGCTGGCTGACGGTGTCGGCGGGCAGGGATGAGCCCGTCGGCCCCAGGTTGAAGTGGTGGGGTTCCAGGGTCGGCGAGGGGCTGCCCTGTTCGGCCCGCGCCAGCACGGCGGCGCGGTGGATGGCGTGCTCCAGCTCCCGCACGTTGCCGGGCCAGTCGTGGCGCTCGAGCAGTTGCAGCACCTGTGACTGGATACGCAGCTGCTCCAGCCCCAGGCCGAGCCGGCAGCGCTCGCAAAAGTAACCGGCCAGCAGGGGAATGTCGCCTGGGCGCTCCCGCAGTGCAGGGGCGTGGATCGGGAACACGCTCAGCCGGTGGTAGAGGTCGGCCCGAAACTGCCCCTCGACCACCGCCTGTTTCAGATCCCGGTTGGTGGCCGCCAGGATGCGCACATTCACCTTGAGCGGGGTGTCGTCACCGATCCGCTGCAGATCGCCGTATTGCAGCACCCGCAGCAGCTTGGCCTGCAGCGCCAGGGAGAGCTCCCCTATCTCGTCGAGAAACAGGGTGCCCTTGTCCGCGAGCTCGAACTTGCCCGCCCGATTGTGGATGGCGCCGGTGAAGGCCCCCTTCACGTGGCCGAACAGCTCGCTCTCGGCCACGGATTCGGGCAGGGCGGCGCAGTTGAGGTAGACCAGGGGGGCATGGGCGCGGGGCGAGCCGCCATGCACCGCCTTGGCGATCAGCTCCTTGCCGACCCCGGTCTCCCCCAAAATCAGCACGTTCAGCTCGGAGCTTGCCACCACGTCTATCTCGTGGCGCAACCGGGCCATGGCGGGGGAGTGCCCTATCATCTCCGGCTGCTCGGGGCCGGGCCGGGTGCCGGCCAGGGGCTCGCTGCTTTGGCGGGCGAGCCGCTCCAGCAGCAGGGCGTTGTCGAGGGCGGCGGCGGCCAGGGCCCCCACCAGCCGCAGCTCCTCGTCGCTGATGCCGTCGAACTGGGTCGGGTTCATGCCGTCTATGGTCAGGGCGCCGATCAGCGCCTGCTCCGAGAAGAGCGGCAGGCCGACACAGGCGTGCACCTTGAAGTCGTCGTGATCCGGCAGCAGGCCGTCATAGGGGTCGGGCAGGGCGCTGTCGGCAGGGAAGCGCACCACATCCCCGGCGCGGGCGATGGCCTCGAGGCGCGGGTGATCCTTGAGGGCGAAGCGGCGCCCCAGCACGTCCTGCATCAGGCCGTCGATGGCGAGCGGGATGAACTGGCCCCCCTCGTAGCGCAGCAGGGCCGAGGCATCCGATTTCAGCAGGCTGCGCACGCTCTGGATCAGGCGGTGGAAGCGGTCCTGATGAGAGATGCCGAGTTGCAGGTCGAGGGCGATGCGCGCCAGGCTGTCGGTCGAGATCACGATAATTGTCCAAATGACAGTATGTTTGTGATTTTGACTATAACGGTGTGGTGTCTTAATGACAACGAGTGATATGAGAAGCCATTAAAAACAATTGGTTACAAGTTGGCACGTCCGCTGCAATAGCTGGTTCAGTTGAACATCCACTATTGCATTCGAGGAACTGCCTGATGAGCATTCACGTCAAGAACAACATCCACTGGGTCGGCCAACGGGACTGGGAGGTACGCGACTTCCACGGCACCGAGTACAAGACCCACAAGGGCACCAGCTACAACAGCTACCTCATCCGCGAAGGGAAAAACGTGCTGATCGACACCGTCGATCACAAGTTCAGCCGGGAGTTCGTGCAGAACCTGGCGGCCGAGATCGATCTCGCCGCCATCGACTACGTGGTGATCAACCACGCCGAGGAGGATCACGCCGGCGCCCTGACCGAGCTGATGGCCCGCATTCCCGGCACCCCCATCTACTGCACCCACAACGCCATCGATTCCATCACCGGCCATCATCACCACCCGGAGTGGAACTTCCACCCGGTCAAGACAGGTGACAGCCTGGACATCGGCAACGGCAAGCAGCTGGTATTCATCGAGACCCCCATGCTGCACTGGCCCGACAGCATGATGACCTACATGACCGAGGATGCGGTGCTCTTCTCCAACGACGCCTTCGGCCAGCACTACTGCGACGAGCACCTGTTCAACGACGAGGTGGATCAGAGCGAGCTGATGGAGCAGTGCCAGCGCTACTACGCCAACATCCTCACCCCCTTCAGCCCCCTGGTGACCGCCAAGATCAAGGAAGTGCTCGGCTTCAACCTGCCGGTGAGCATGGTGGCCACCTCCCACGGCATCGTCTGGCGCGAGGACCCCACCCAGATCATCCTGAAATACCTGGAGTGGGCCGACCACTATCAGGAAGACCGCATCACCCTCTTCTACGACTCCATGTCCAACAACACCCGCATGATGGCCGACGCCATCGCCCAGGGCATCCACGAGGTGGACCCCGGCGTGGCGGTGAAGATCTACAACGTGGCCCGCCACGACAAGAACGAGATCCTGACCCAGGTGTTCCGCTCCAAGGGGATACTGGTGGGCTCCTCCACCATGAACAACGTCATGATGCCCAAGGTGGCGGGCATGCTCGAAGAGATCACCGGCCTGCGTTTTCGCAACAAGCGCGCCTCGGCCTTCGGCAGTTACGGCTGGACCGGTGGCGCGGTGGACCGGATCCAGACCCGATTGATGGACGCAGGCTTTGACATCAGCATCTCTCTCAAGGCCAAGTGGCGGCCGGATGGCTCGGCGCTGGCCGAATGCCGCGAGCATGGTCGCCAGCTCGCCCGTCAGTGGGCGTTGCACCCGCTGGACGCACCCCGCCCGATCACCACAACCCAGACAACCGTGACGCCCGTCCCCGCGATGCCTGCTGTTGAGCCGCAAGCCGCAGCGGCCGCCGCCGAATGGGATGACGACCAGGCCATGCTCTGCACGGTCTGCCAGTGGGTCTATGACCCGGCCCAGGGCGAGCCGGATCAGCTGGTGGCGCCGGGCACCCCCTGGGCCCAGGTACCGGAGAGCTTCCTCTGCCCGGGTTGCGGCATCGGCAAGGAGGTATTTGAACCCTGCGCCGTGGAGGCCTGTGTATGAGCGCAGCAACGCAGAGTGACGCCGGCATCAGCCGGGAGATAGTGGTGATCGGCAGCGGCTTCGCCGCCCAGCAGCTGGTCAAGAGCCTGCGCAAGCTGGATGCCGAGCAGCCCATCCGCCTCATCACCGCCGACAGCGGTGACGAGTACAACAAGCCTGACTTGAGCCACGTGGTGAGTCGGGGCTGCCCTGCCGCGGCCATGACCCGCCAGAGCGGCAGCGATTTTGCCGAGCAGCAGCGCATCGCGCTGCTGCCCCACTGCCCGGTGCATGGCATCGACCCAGCAAGGCGGTTGGTGCTGACCGAGCAGGGGGAATTCCCCTACGGCAAGCTGGTGCTGGCCACCGGGGCGAGCGCGGCGCGCCCCGATCTGCCGGGCAGCGAACACCTGGTCACCCTCAACAGCCAGCAGGAGTTCGCCGCCATCGAGGCGCAACTGCGCCAGGCCCGCCGCATCCTGGTGCTGGGGGCCGGCCTCATCGGCTGCGAGCTGGCGATGGACATGGCGAGCGCAGGAAAAGAGGTGACGCTGGTGGATCTGGCCGACAGCCCCTTAAGCGCCCTGCTGCCCGCCGCCCTGACCGAGCCGCTGCAACAGGCGCTACGCAGCCAGGGGGTCAGCCTGCAGTTCGGGACGGGTCTCGCCAGGATGGATGCCCAGCCGGGGGATGGCTGGCGGGTGACCCTGACCAATGGCCGCATCAGCGAGCAGGATCTGGTGATCGCCGCGATCGGCCTGCGGCCGAATCTGGCCCTGGCCCGCGGGGCCGGGCTGGCAGTGGAGCGTGGCATCCTGGTCGACGATCGGCTGCAGACCAGCGACCCCCATATCTTCGCGCTGGGGGATTGCGCCCAGTGGCAGGGTGAGCTGCTCCCCTTCCTGCAACCCATAGTGCTGGGGGCCAATGCGCTGGCGCGCACCCTGCTCGGGACGCCGACCCCGCTGACTTTGCCCCCCATGTTGGTGAAGGTGAAGACGCCGCGCTACCCGCTGCAACTGGCCGGTCGCACCCGGGGCGAGGATCTTGCCTGGCAGTGCCGCTGGAACAGCCACGGCATGGTGGCCGAGGCGCGCGACCAAGCCGGCGAGCTGTGCGGCTTCGTGGTGGGGGGCGACCAGATGAGCGCCGCCTTCCCGCTGCTGCGTCAGCTGCCCCGTTGAACCATTGATAACCGAAGGCCGGGCTGACCCGGCCACTCGAGGAGAATTGATATGGCCATGCAACTGATCCCGTCTCACTGGGTGGTGCGCCGCTCCACCCCCTTCTTCACCCGCCAGAATGTGCCCCAGGCCCTGCTCACCCACCACAACACCGCGGCCGGGGTGTTCGGCCAACTCTGCGTGATGGAGGGCACCGTCACCTATCACGGCTTTGCCGACGAACAGGCCGAGGAGCCCGAGGTGAGCCTGGTGATCCGGGCCGGGGAGTTTGCCACCAGCCCGCCCCAGTACTGGCACAGGGTCGAGCTGTCGGAGGATGCCCGCTTCAACATCCACTTCTGGGCCGAGCAAGCCGAATCCGACCAGCCGCTGTTCCACAGCCGCAAGGCATAAGGCTCAATCGCGGGCAGGGGCACTGGCCCGAATCTCCCCCTGTGCCTATGCAGATCAAAATAATCAACTCAGATGTTGGTTATCCTTGCCGCCAGATCGGGTGTACGCAGTGGAGGATGCATGAGCGTGATTGAGGCGATGACCATGGTGGCCGGACTGGTCTATCTGGTCCTGTTGGTGTTGAAAACGGGGCCGGGCTGGTCATCTCGACTCTCCCTCGGAGTGCTGGTCATTGCTTGGCTGGCGGCGGCAGATGTCAGCCTCTGGCTTGGCCTGGGGCTGGTGGTCGGCAGTCTCAGCCTGCTTCATCGCATCCAGCCCTTCCCCGCACTGGACGAGCTGGGCAGTCAGTCGCTGCGGGAGTGGGCGCGTCATCTGCTGCTGCTCTGCTGGTTGCTGGTGTCGGTGCAATATGGGGTCTATATCTGGCTGCTGGCACGGGGGACGGTTCCCTGGCTGGTACGCCCCGACGTGGTGGACGGTTTCCTGCCCATCGCCGGTGGTCTCGGGCTGCGGGCCTGGCTCGGGCAGGGGCTGACGGACCCCCATCACCCGGCGGCCACCGTCACCGTGCTGGTGCTCTCCCTGTCGGCCCTGCTGCTGGGTCGGGCGTTTTGTGCCTGGTTCTGCCCGCTCGGGCTGGTGGGGGAGTGGCTGCACGGCCTGCGCTCGCGCCTGTTGCCGGGGGAGTGGACCCCGCCGCGCTGGCTCGATGCCGTGTTGCGCGGCCAGAAGTTTCTGGTGCTCGGCTTTCTGCTCTTCATCATATTGCTGGCGGTACCCGCCGCCGCCCTGCCCGGCTACCTTGCCAGCCCCTACCATCAGGCGGCGGACATGAAGATGGGGGCCTTCTTCTTCAACCTGACCCTGATCTCGGGCCTGTGCCTTGGCTGGGTGCTGCTGCTCACCGCCACCTTCCGGCAAGGGTTCTGTCGCTACCTCTGTCCCTATGGCGCCTGGATGGCCCTGCTCGGCCTGCTGACCCCGCTGCGCATTCGCCGTGACCCGGCCCGTTGCCTGCGAAGCGCGGGCCACGACTGCGACAAGTGCAGCCGGGCCTGCCCGTCTCGCATCCAGGTACACCAGCTCATCGCGGTGCGCAGTCTCGAGTGCACCAGCTGCCAGAGCTGCGTGGCCGCCTGCCCCAAGCGGGCCGATGCCCTGCATCTTGGCACACAAGGGCAGCGACTCGCCCCCCGCCAACTGCTGGGGCTGCTCTGTCTGTTGCTGCTGGTGTTGCCGCTGCTCGCTTACGGCTTGCTGGATCTCTGGGTCAGCCAGACACCGATCCCTGACCGCTACGAGTTGTTGCAGCGGCTGCCCTGGCTGAGCCACTGAGGGGGGAAAGGGCAAAAGGTGAATGATGGGGGGATCTTTCGGATTGGCGATAATAAGCTGTATAAAAATCCCCCGCCAAATTGTTAGCGCCATCCCACTTTGCTCATATTGCAATTGATCATATAGCGCTCCCCACCATAATGGGTGCTGTTATTTGGCGTTGTTAATATCAATTGGATGAGCAACAACATGAATATCAAGGTCAGCTATCCCAAGTGGTTTACCCTGGACCATAAGATCGCGTTCTTCTTCCCGCTGTAATTCCCCGCGGCGGCGCGGCATGCCTGCCATGCCACGAGCCCGCCTCCATTCCTGAACTGAAATAGCTGCACATATCTTCGCCTGTTTATTCTGGCGAGGCGATGTCGTGCACCCATTTCACAATATTTCCCACCTGCCGGACATTCTATTTTCGGCGGGGGAAGAGACTCATTTTGAATATTTAAATCTGGGGTGTTTATATTATGGAAAACTTCAAGCATCTGCCCGAACCCTTCCGTATTCGTGTCATCGAGCCGGTCAAGCGCACCACCCGTGCCTATCGGGAAGAGGCCATTGTCCGGGCGGGCATGAACCCCTTCCTGCTGGACAGCGAAGACGTCTTCATCGACCTGCTGACCGACAGCGGCACCGGCGCCATCACCCAGGACATGCAGGCCGCCATGCTGCGCGGTGACGAGGCCTACAGCGGCAGCCGCAGCTACTATGCCCTGCAACTGGCGGTGCAGGAGATCTTCGGCTACTCCCTGACCATCCCCACTCACCAGGGGCGCGGCGCCGAGCAGATTTACATCCCCGTGCTCATCAAGGGAAGGTGCGAATAAGCGGGGAAATTCTTCTCGGCTGACTCAGTCATTTCATTTTTTCAGTTTGAGCCGATTTTTTCTCCCGTAAATGCCTTGAATCAGCCTATTTAGACCGTTTCTTCGCCATTTAAGGCGTTATCCCCAGTTTTTAGTGAGATCTCTCCCACTGACGT
>NZ_JAPCIZ010000075.1:0-18652 GCF_027707725.1 Aeromonas sp. QDB25
AACAACAAGATCAAAGTGATAAAGCGCATGGCATATGGATTTAGGGACTCAGAATACTTTTTTCTGAAAATCAAGGCGGCCTTCCCCGGAAAGCCGCGATGAACCTTTTTTGTTGCCTGGTGAATATCACGTCATGCGGCAATAGTTCAATAAGTGATAGTTGTATGCCATCAGACAAGAAGTTGAATTACATTATCTATCACCTCTTTTGCTTCTCTACATCCCTGAGCCACTCGTTGTGCACAGTGAGGGGACCTGTCTGTGTGATGCCTTGTTACAAGCCGATGCTTGCACGTAAAGCAGAAGGGAGGGTGTGCAACGTGCCTATGTTCCTCACCAGAAATGATGAGAGTGAAGAGCGCCACAGGTTGCCCTATGTCTGGCATTCCCGTTCAACCTGGGTTGTCTCAGCCACCACTGAACACACCGACTGTGCTACCAAAGGGGAACGCTGCCAGACGGTTTGCCAATGGCTTCATATGCTGTCAATGCACGGACCCTGTCGACAAAGCAGAGCATGTCGTGATGCTTTGACAGAGATGAATTCTCTGTCTGGTGTGTTATTCACGTCTTGTTTGGACTGTGTGTGGTCGCTGAACATCGGGAAAGCGGCGGATATCGAAGAATGGGCAGGGGGGAGAGCAAGGCGATGTCAGCCCAAAAAAAGAGATAAAAAAAGAGCCACACGATGTGTGGCTCTTTATTCAGACTAACGAGTCTGCTCAGGGGCGACCGGCCGGGCTGGTTGCCACGTTGCTGGCAGCGGTGCTGCCACCGTGGCGACCGGAGGTCACGACTTCGCTGCGTACCAGGGGAGCGTACTCCACGGGTTCACGGGGTGTCGGGGCAGGAGCCGCAGCCGGCGTTGCCATGGGGGCATAAGCCTTGCGGGCACGGGCCAATACACCGGCACCCTTGCTGACCTTCACTTCGGGGCTGGTTGCTGGCTCGGTTTGCACCACTGCAGCCGGCATCTCGACGACCTTCGCCTCGGCGGTGGCCGTCTCCTCAGCGATCACGACAGGTGCCGCTTCAGCAACCGGTGCAACCTCTTCTGGGATGGCCTCCACTTGCTGGGTCTGCTCGACAGCGTCGATCAAGGCTACAGGTTCGTCATGAGAGGCGGTGTCGACGATAGGTTCGACCATCTCGGGTTCGACAACTGCCACTTCGGCGGCGGGTTCAGCGTCTGCTTGCGCAGCCTGTTCAACTTCGTCAGTGGAGGGCGCGTCCACTGCCTGGGCTGCCAGTGCTTGCTCTGCCGCTTCCTCAGCAATGGCTTCAGCCACCACGTGCTCGGTCAGAGCGGCGGAGGCCTGCAGGGCTGCTGCAACCGCTTCTGCGCTCGGAATGGTGATGACAGGCACAACCGGTTCTTCCACCTTCACCTGAGCCGCATCGGCCTGGGCCGCGGTAGTCAGCTGCACTTCACCTTGTGCTTCGTCTTCACGCTGGCCACGAGCCTCTTCGTTGATGCGCTTGCGACGTTGCCCTTCGATGCGCTGATTGCGCGGGGTACGGCGGGAACGACGCTGACCTTCGCCTTGCTCTTCTTGCTGCTCAGCGGCGGCTTGCACGTCGGCGACATCGATGATTTGCTCGTCAGTCGGCAGGGCAGGGGTGTCGGTCGCGGCGACATCGACACGGATCTGCTTGCGCAGTTGGCGACGTTCGCGGCGCTCGGCCACTTTTTGCTCTTTTTCCTGACGCGGTTCAGCGCTGGCGACCGCAGTATCAACGGTATCAACCGCCTCGACGATCACCTCGGCACGGGGTTCGCGGGGGGCGCGAGGTTCACGAGCCGGACGCGGGGCACGAGGTTCGCGCTCTTGGCGGGGTTCGCGAGGCTCACGCTCCATGCGCTGCTCGGTGCGCACTTCGCCACGGGGTTCCCGTTCCTGGCGCGGTTCCCGCTCTTGACGAGGCTCACGCTCTTTGCGCGGGCGACGATTGCGATCACTGCTCTCGCGGCTGGCTGCGCCTTCACGCTTCTCTCCGGCCTCGGCATTGCGACTGCCGCGGTTGTCGTCGCGACGACCACGTTGACCACGGCTGCGGGATTCATCGCGCTGGTGACGGTGCCCGTCATCCTTGCGAGCTTCGCGCTGGGCGGCCGGTTTGTCGGCAGGCGCCTTCACCTCGGCCGGAGCCGCATCGGAGGAGGCACCGAACAGGCCGGAGAAGGCCTTGGCCAGCTTGCCAAAGAAGCCGACTTGTTCTGCAACCGGAGCGGGAGTCGCAACAGGAGCCGGGGCGGCGGGCGCAACCGGCTGAGGAGCCGGGGCAAACCCTTGCAGCAGCGGTTGTTCACGCTCGACTACCTGAGCTTGGCGCGGCTGGTAGACCGGCTTGGCAATCTCGGTTTTGAGCTCGTAGCTGGCCGCTTCTGGGATCTCGTTCTGACGGATGCGGGTCACTTCGTAGTGCGGGGTTTCCAGATGCTGGTTCGGAATGATGTAGACACGCACATCATTGCGCTGTTCCAGATTGGCGATGGAGGTACGCTTCTCGTTGAGCAGATAGGCGGCCACATCGACCGGCACCTGGGCATGCACCTGCTCGGTGTTGTCCTTCATGGCCTCTTCTTCGATGAGACGCAGGATGGACAGGGCGAGGGATTCGTTGTCACGGATGACCCCCTGACCCTGGCAACGGGGGCAGATATGGCTGCTGGACTCGTTGAGGGAGGGACGCAGACGCTGGCGAGACATCTCCAGCAGACCGAAACGGGAGATACGGCCCAGCTGGATACGGGCACGATCCTGATGCACCGCTTCACGCAGACGGTTTTCCACTTCGCGCTGATGGCGAACCGGGGTCATGTCGATGAAGTCGATGACAATCAGGCCACCTAGGTCACGCAGGCGCAGCTGGCGAGCGATCTCATCGGCCGCTTCCAGGTTGGTCTGCAGGGCGGTCTCTTCGATATCGCCGCCCTTGGTAGCGCGGGAGGAGTTGATATCGATGGAGGTCAGTGCTTCGGTCGGATCGATGACGATGCTGCCGCCGGAGGGCAGGCGCACTTCGCGCTGGAAGGCCGATTCGATCTGGCTCTCGATCTGGAAGTGGTTGAACAGGGCGACATCACCCTTGTAGAGCTTCACGCGATTGAGGAAATCGGGACGGACCAGCTCGATATGTGACTTGGCGCGCTCGAAGATGACCGGGTTGTCGATCAGGATCTCGCCCACATCGCGACGCAGATAGTCACGGATGGCGCGCACGATGACGTTGCTCTCCTGGTGAATGAGCACCGGAGCGGAACGTTGTTGTGACGCCTTATGGATGGAGTCCCAGTGATTGAGCAGAACGTTCAGATCCCACTCCAGCTCTTCCGGGGACTTGCCCACACCGGCGGTGCGCACGATGAGGCCCATGCCGTCCGGTACGGTCAGTCCGCTCAGGGCTTCCTTCAGCTCGGTCCGCTCGTCACCCTCGATGCGACGGGAGATGCCGCCGGCACGGGGGTTGTTCGGCATCAGCACCAGGTAGCTGCCAGCCAGACTGATGAAGGTGGTGAGGGCTGCACCCTTGGTACCACGCTCTTCCTTGTCGATCTGGACAATCACTTCCTGGCCTTCGCGGACCACTTCTTTGATGTTGGGACGACCCTGATAGGAGTAACCGGAGGGGAAGTAATTGCGGGCGATTTCCTTTAACGGCAGGAAACCGTGGCGTTCGGCGCCATAGTCAACAAAAGCAGCTTCGAGACTGGGTTCTACTCGGGTGATTTTGCCCTTGTAAATGTTCGCTTTTTTCTGCTCGTGTCCCGGACTTTCAATATCCAAATCGTAGAGCTGTTGTCCGTCAACCAGCGCTACGCGCAACTCCTCTTCCTGAGTCGCGTTGATTAGCATTCTTTTCATTGAGTTCTCATTATTTTGTCATTTTGATTCCTCCACTGGGTCCTGCCGGCGCCGGCCTCGGGTCTTCAGCATGCTGGGGCAACCTCCCGGTTGGGGTATGCATGAGGCGCAAACTAAGGGCACTCTGGTTCAGCCTTCTCGAGAGGGCGTGAATTAAGGATACCGATGTGGAGACAATTTACGTCGGCTCTGTTTGTGTTCTCCATGCGTTGTACCTCGCACCCGGGAACCGTCATGTTCTTGTATACACGGTGTTTCGGGATTGGGTGGCATACATTTTGGCCACTTAGTACAAGGCTTGAACACAATGACAAAACCTTGTTTATTATCCCATTTAAACCACTTTTATAGCAAGACGCCATTTTTTAACAAAGCATGCAGCCAAGGGCTGTCGGCGGTGTTAAAATCCGCGCCATGACACAGATACATCAACAAGTGCAGCTGCTCACCATCGAAGCTGAGCATGACGGGCAGCGCATCGACAATTTTCTCAAGACTCAGTTAAAGGGCGTCCCCAAGAGCCTGATTTATCGCATCCTTCGAAAAGGGGAGGTGCGGGTCAACAAGAAGCGCATCAAACCGGAATACAAGCTTTGTGCCGGTGACGAGGTGCGGGTGCCCCCCGTGCGTGTGGCCGAGAAGAATGAGTTGCCTTCTGCCAACCTCGGCAGCATCCAGCGTCTGGAGAGCCAGATCCTGTTTGAAGACGACGCCATGATAGTGCTAAACAAGCCGTCCGGCATGGCAGTGCACGGCGGCAGCGGCCTCAGTTTTGGCGTCATCGAAGGGCTGCGTGCTCTGCGCCCCGAAGCCCGTTTCCTCGAACTGGTGCACCGGCTGGATCGCGACACCTCCGGCGTGCTGCTGGTTGCCAAGAAGCGCAGTGCCCTGCGCAGCCTGCACGAGCAGTTGCGGGTCAAGACCATGCGCAAGCAGTATCTGGCGCTGGTGCGCGGCCAGTGGCAACCCCACGTCAAGGTGGTCAATGCGCCACTTCGCAAAAATGATCTGCAATCCGGCGAGCGGGTGGTGCGGGTCAGCAGCGATGGCAAACCTTCCGAGACCCGGTTCCGGATTACCCGTCAGTTTGCCGAGGCCACACTGGTCGAGTGCAGTCCCATCACTGGCCGTACTCACCAGATCCGTGTCCACACCCAGCACGCCGGCCATCCCATCGCCTGCGATGACAAATATGGTGAGGCCGGGTTTGATGAAAAGATGCGAGGGCAGGGGCTAAAGCGTTTGTTCCTGCACGCCTGGAAGCTCACCTTTACTCATCCGGTGGACGACCGGGAGATGCAGGTGGAAGCGCCATTGTCACCGGAGCTTGAGGCGTTTCTCGCCAAGCTGCCACGCTGACAACCATGAAAAACGGGAGCCAAGGCTCCCGTTTTTCATGGCAGAGTTCTTGTTATGGCAGAGCCAGGCCGTGGCGACCCAGGAGATCAACCAAGCCTATCAGGGGAAGACCGACAAGGGCGTTGGGATCGCGCCCCTCCAGCGCCTTGAACAAGACGATGCCCATTCCCTCGCATTTGAAGCTGCCGGCACAATCCAGAGGACGTTCGGCCTCCACATAGCGACGGATGGCTGCTTCGTCGAGCGAGCGAAAATACACGGTGAAAGGCTCGACGAGCTGCTCGGCATGGCCATTCGCAGCATTGATCACACAGAGCCCGGTGTAAAAGATGACGCGCTTGCCTTGTGCCCGCAGCAACTGCTCGACCGCCTTCTCCACCGTGCCGGGCTTGCCGAGGATCTGCCCGTCACAGACGCACACCTGATCTGAACCGATGATCAATCCTTGATCACGGTCAGTAGCAACGGCATTCGCCTTGGCAAATGCCAATCTGCTGACCAGGGCTTCTGCGGTCTCCCCGTGTCGCGCTGTCTCATCGACTTGAGGCGCAGCACAGTGAAATGGCTGACCGAGTTTTTCCAGCAAGGTTTTGCGGTAGGACGAGGTGGACGCGAGGATCAAGGAAGGCTGCATGTTTTGATGATATCCATTTATAAATCAATTGGTTGATTCTATCTGTGCAGATGGGGCCACGCAAACAGGAGATGTCTACAGCGGGACTCGCCTAATTAGCGGGAAGCATGCATGCTGATGGAACCACAGCACAAACACAATCGCCAGCTGGGCAGGGACATGGCAACTTCGTCAGGGGGATGAGGGGGTGATGCTTTGGACCCAGCCACATCCTCCGACATCTTTTCAGGCCTTACGTCTGGAGATGCGCGTGAATGCCGATCCTGGCGCGCTGATCACGGTACTGCGCAACACGGTGCGCCATGAAGAGTGGTTGCCCCAGAGCCGTGAAGTCAGGGTGCTGGCCAGATCTGGTCCCGACGATGATCTGGTCTATACCCGCCTGGCGTCTCCCTGGCCGGTGCAAGACAGGGAGCTCATCACCCGCTCCCATTTGAGTCGACGCATCGATTGCGGCCTGACTCTCGAGGTGTGGGCAGAGCCGAATGCCCTGCCATTGCATGCAGGGCTGTTCCGGATCCAGGAAAGCGCTGGACGGTGGGAGGCGCTACCCCAACGGGATGGCAGCACACTCGTTCGGCTCGAAACCTATACCAACCCGGGCAACAACTTGCCGGGCTGGCTGGTCAATCCCATTGCCATCAAGGCTGCCGTGGGCAGTTTCAAAGCCATACGCAGACTGATGGAAGCCGAGCCCAGAGTGGCTGCGACACCAGGCCTGCTGGGGAGAGACCCGCGCTGTTCTGCCACCTGATGAGACACCAAGGAGCACATCCGGTGGACAGACAGGAGAGGGGAACAGGATCCTGTGCCAGATCCTGCACGATATGGCATAATCGGCCACCGATGAGCACAAGTTCCTCTTGCAGGGGCCTGTGAAGGTAAAATCATCGGCGGTAAGGACTTTTTCCTTTGACTATCCCTTGTTGGACCTATAATATTCGCGCCCTATGCAAAAGGTGAAGTTGCCCGTTAAGGTTGATCCAGTCCGTAATGCCTTGAAGCTACTCGATTATGTCGGGATAGTGGAAAAGTCGCAGATGCCCAGGCTGGAGGAATCAACCGAAGGCTTGCGAAGTGATGTGGATGTCACACTGCACTTTGGCAAAGATGTCCAGAAGTTGACCGTTATGAAAGGCACTGCCCATGCCAAGGTCGACCTGGTTTGCCAGCGTTGTGGTGAGACGTTTGAACACCTTTGTGAAGCTAGTTTTATTTACACTCCGCTGTTCGAAAGAACAAACGAGGAAGAACTGCCGGAAGCTTATGAGCCCATTGAGTTGGACGAAAACGGCGAGATAGATCTTCATCAAATCCTGGAGGATGAACTCATCCTCTCGTTGCCTCAGGTAGCCATGCATCCGGTGGATGTGTGTCCCAGAGGAAACATGGAGATGACCTGGGGTGAAATCGAACCTGCTGATGAGCGGCCGAATCCCTTTGCAGTTCTTGAAGCGCTCAAACGTAAGTGAATTTTAGGAGTTAGCCTACCATGGCCGTACAACAGAACCGTAAAACCCGCGCCAAGCGTGGCATGCGTCGTTCCCACGATGCGCTGACCACCGCTGCCCTGACTGTTGATCAGACCAGTGGCGAAATTCATCGTCGTCACCACGTGACTGCCGATGGTTTCTACCGCGGTAAAAAGGTAATCGCTTAAGGATTGCCTTTGTCTACGCAAACTGTCGCGCTAGACATAATGGGGGGAGATATCGGCCCCTCGGAAACAGTGCCTGCCGCCGTGCAGGCACTGTCTCTTCTACCCCAGCTAAAACTTGTTCTGGTCGGTGATCAACACCAGACCGCCTCTCTTCTGCAGCAACATGGCTTGCTCAACCACCCTCGCGTTCGTCTCGTGCATGCCTCCCAGGTCGTGGGCATGGGCGAAAAGCCTATCGTGGCGCTGCGTACCCTGAAAGACTCCTCCATGCGCGTGACCCTGGATCTGGTCAAGAGCGGCGCTGCCGATGCCTGTGTCAGTGCAGGCAACACCGGTGCCTTGATGGCCATGGCCAAGTGCGTGCTCAAATCCTTGCCCGGTGTTGACCGGCCAGCCCTCATCAAGGCGCTGCCCACATTGAGTGGAAAGCGGACCGTGATGCTGGATCTGGGTGCGAACGTGAGCTGCGATGCCGACACCCTGCTGCAATTTGCCGTGATGGGCGCCGTAGTCGCAGAGAAGGTGGAGGGGATACCTTCACCCAGAGTGGCACTGCTCAACGTAGGGGAGGAGGAGATCAAGGGCAACGACCTGGTGCGCCACAGCGCCGAGTTGCTGCGCCAATGCTCCGCCCTGAATTTTGTCGGTTTTATCGAGGGTGACAGGATCTTCAGCGGCGAGTGCGACGTGATCGTCTGCGACGGTTTCGTGGGCAACGTGGCGCTCAAGACCGCGGAGGGGGTGGTGCGGATGATGGCCGAACTGGCCGGATATCCGCGCAAAAAACGCAGTTTTCTTGGTCGACTCGCCGGATTTATGTTCAAACGGCGTTTCTCTTACCTGAACCCCGACCAGTATAATGGCGCGAGTCTGTTAGGATTGCGCGGCATTGTGGTAAAAAGCCATGGGCGGGCCGAGCGCCGCGCTCTGTGTCATGCGATTCTGCTGGCCGCACAAGAAGCCAGACATCAACTTCCATTGCAAATTGCAGATCGCCTTGAATCTGTCTTTTCCGACAGGGATTTATAAAACTCTATGCATAGCAAAATTCTGGGTACTGGCAGTTATCTGCCGAGTTCGGTTCGTACCAACGCCGATCTTGAACAGATGGTTGAAACCAGTGACGAATGGATCGTGGAACGCACCGGGATCCGTGAACGCCGTATCGCCGGAGCCGACGAAACCGTCGCGACCCTTTCTCATCAGGCGGCCTTGCGTGCGCTTGATGCGGCAGGTCTGACTGCCGCCGATCTGGACATGATAGTGCTGGCCACTACCAGCGCAGAGAATGCCTTCCCAGCTGCTGCCTGTGAACTGCAGGGGCTGCTTGACGTACCGGGGATCCCGGCGTTTGACGTAGCCGCCGCCTGTGCCGGCTTTACATATGCTCTCGCCATCGCCGATCAGTTCGTCAAATCCGGCGCTGCTCGCTACGTGCTGGTTGTCGGTGCGGACGTGCTGTCACGCATGTGCGATCCCGAGGATCGCGGCACCATCATCCTGTTCGGGGATGGGGCAGGGGCCGTGGTCATCGGTGCCAGCGACACTCCTGGGATCCTCTCCACCCATCTGCATGCCGATGGCCGTTATGGCGAGCTGCTCAAACTGCCGCAGCCCCGTCGCGGCATGCCGGGTGCTGAGCTCGAAGCCTACATGTACATGAAGGGCAACGATGTCTTCAAGGTGGCGGTGACACGCCTTAGCGAGATCGTGACCGAAACCCTGGCTGCGGCCAACGTCGAGCCGAGCGAGCTGGACTGGCTGGTGCCCCATCAAGCCAACTTCCGCATCATCAATGCCACCGCCAAGAAACTCGGTATGGGGCTCGACAAGGTGATCCTGACCCTGGATCGTCATGGCAATACCTCCGCGGCCTCCGTGCCCATCGCCTTCGATGAAGGGGTGCGCGATGGTCGCATCAAACCCGGCCAGCTGGTCCTGCTGGAAGCCTTCGGCGGCGGTTTTGCCTGGGGCTCTGCGCTGGTTCGCCTCTGATACCGAGCGGTGCCCGGTCCTCGGGCGCCCGCTTACCGAATTCGTCTTACCTTAAAGGAATCAATGATGACCCGATTTGCCATTGCCTTCCCGGGACAAGGCTCCCAGAGCGTCGGCATGCTGGCCGAGCTGGCCGAGCAACACGCAGTGATTAAAGAGACCTTCGCCGAGGCGAGCCAGGTGCTGGGCTATGACCTGTTTGCCCTGGTGATGGCAGGCCCGGCCGAGGATCTCAACAAAACCTGGCGTACCCAGCCAGCGCTGTTGACCGCCTCCGTCGCGCTGTGGCGCCTGTGGCAACAACAAGGCGGGGTAACCCCTGCCGTGATGGCCGGCCACAGCCTGGGGGAATACTCCGCCCTGGTGTGCAGCGGCGCGCTGGCGTTTGCCGATGCCGTCAAGCTGGTCGAGCTGCGTGGTTTGGCCATGCAGGAAGCCGTACCGGAAGGCACTGGCGCCATGGCTGCCATCATCGGTCTGGACAACGAAAGCATCGCTGCCAACTGTGAGAAAGCGGCCCAGGGGCAGGTGGTTTCTCCGGTCAACTTCAACTCTCCGGGTCAGGTGGTCATCGCCGGCCACAAAGAGGCGGTCGAGCGTGCCAACGTGCTGATGAAAGAGTCAGGTGCCAAGCGTGCCCTGCCGCTGCCGGTCTCCGTGCCCTCCCACTGCGCCCTGATGAAACCGGCCGCAGAAAAGCTGGCCGCCGCCCTGGATGGGATCGAGATCAAGGTTCCTGCCATCGCCGTCATCAATAATGTTGACGTCTCTTGTGAGCAGGATCCTGCCGCCATCAAGCAAGCCCTGGTGCGTCAGCTGTTCAGCCCGGTTCGCTGGACTGAAACGGTAGAGTGCATGGCAAACGACGGTGTTACCCTCGAGATCGAGATGGGCCCGGGCAAGGTATTGACCGGCCTGGCCAAGCGTATCGATGCGCGAGTGGAAGGTATTCACGCCAACGACGCCGCCTCGTTCGAGCAGGCACTGGCCCAGATCAAGTAAACAGGAGCAAGTCATGAGTTTTACCGATAAGGTTGTGTTGGTCACTGGCGCCAGCCGTGGCATTGGTCGTGCGATTGCGGAGATGTTTGCTGCTCGTGGCGCCAAAGTCGTGGGGACCGCGACCAGCGAGAGCGGTGCCGAGGCGATCAGTGCTTACCTGGGTGAACAAGGCTGCGGCATGGCACTGAACGTGACCAGTCAGGAATCTATCGAAACCGTCTTCGCCGCCATCAAGGCGCGTTTTGGCGACATCGACATCCTGATCAACAACGCCGGCATTACCCGCGACAACCTGCTGATGCGGATGAAGGATGACGAGTGGAACGAGATCATCGACACCAATCTCACCTCCCTGTACCGTCTGAGTAAGCCGGTATTGCGTGCCATGATGAAGAAGCGTAACGGTCGCATCATCAGCATCGGTTCCGTGGTCGGCACCATGGGCAACGCCGGTCAGGTCAACTATGCTGCTGCCAAGGCTGGTCTGGTTGGCTTTACCAAGTCGCTGGCCCGTGAAGTGGCATCTCGTGGCATCACGGTGAATGCGGTTGCTCCCGGTTTCATCGAGACCGACATGACCAAGGCGCTCAATGAAGAGCAGCGCGCCGGCATCATGAATCAGGTGCCTGCTGCCCGTTTGGGCGATCCGAAAGAAATTGCTGCCGCTGTGGTATTCTTGGCATCGGATGATGCCGCCTATATTACCGGCGAAACCCTGCATGTTAATGGCGGGATGTACATGGTGTAATCAATTTGTCGTGAGTTCTGTTCAAATTTGCGATAATACGCCGAAGTTTGGCGAATTTCGTGGTTTGACCAGCGGCAAGTCACTTGCAAACTCACGTCAATTGAATACACTACCCCAACCAGACGCAATAGCGTATTTTTAAAGGAAAATTCAGGTCATGAGCAACATCGAAGAACGCGTAAAGAAAATCATCATCGAACAACTGGGTGTTAAAGAAGAAGACGTGAAGAACGCTGCCTCCTTCGTCGACGACCTGGGCGCTGACTCTTTGGATACCGTTGAACTGGTAATGGCGCTGGAAGAAGAATTCGATACCGAAATTCCTGATGAAGAAGCCGAGAAGATCACCACTGTTCAAGCGGCTATCGACTACATCACCGCTAATCAGGAATAAGTTCCTGTTCTGAAAGAAGCGGCCCAAGGGCCGCTTCTTTTATGTTTACCCCTTTCAAAACACCTCTCGGAGACTACCTCAGTGTCAAAACGCAGAGTCGTGGTGACCGGCTTGGGGATGCTTTCCCCGGTAGGCAACACTGCCGAATCCAGCTGGCAAGCCCTGCTCAACGGGCAGAGCGGCATTTCCCTCATCGACCACTTTGATGCAAGCGAGTTCGCAACCCGTTTCGCAGGCCTGGTCAAGGATTTCGACCCCGAAGAGTTCGGCATCAACCGCAAAGAAGCCCGCAAGATGGATCTCTTCATCCAGTATGGCGTGGCGGCGGGTGTTCAGGCCCTGGAAGATTCCGGCCTGATCATCAACGAAGAGAACGCGGAGCGGGTAGGCGTTGCCATCGGCTCCGGTATCGGCGGTCTGGGTCTGATTGAGCAGAACCACAGCAGCCTCATCAATGGCGGCCCTCGCAAGCTGAGCCCTTTCTTCGTTCCGTCCACCATCATCAATATGGTGTCCGGTCATCTTTCCATCATGAAAGGCATGCAGGGCCCGAACATCGCCGTGACTACCGCCTGTACCACGGGTACCCATGCCATCGGCATGGCTGGCCGGATGATCGCCTATGGCGATGCGGACGTGATGGTTGCCGGTGGTGCCGAGAAAGCCTCCACCCCCATGGGCATGGGCGGCTTTGCCGCTGCCAAGGCGCTCTCCACACGTAATGACGAACCGCAGAAGGCGAGCCGCCCCTGGGACAAGGATCGCGACGGTTTCGTGCTGGGCGACGGTGCCGGCGTGTTGGTGCTGGAAGAGTATGAACATGCCAAGGCCCGCGGCGCCAAGATCTATGCCGAGCTGGTCGGCTTTGGCATGAGCGGGGATGCCTATCACATGACGGCCCCTCCCTCGGACGGCGATGGTGGCGCACGCGCCATGAAGAACGCCATCAAGGATGCTGGCATCGCACCCGAGCAGATCGGTTACATCAATGCCCACGGTACCTCCACGCCCCTTGGGGATGTGGCAGAGCTGCGCGGCATGAAGAAGGTGTTTGGTGACCATGCCAGCGCCCTGATGGTCAGTTCCACCAAGTCCATGACAGGCCACCTGTTGGGTGCGGCTGGCGCCATCGAGGCGATCATCACTGTGCTCTCTCTGCGTGACCAGATGGTGCCTCCCACCATCAACCTGGACAAGCCGGATGATGAGTGCGACCTGGATCTGGTGCCGCATGTTGCCAAGGCTGGCAGCTTCGAATATGCCCTCTCCAATTCCTTCGGTTTTGGCGGCACCAATGGCTCCCTGATCTTCAAACGCGTATAATTCGCTCTGGGCGAATGATAAGGCCCGATACGGCAGTATCGGGCCTTTTTTATCGGAGGGATCCCCTTGCTGATTAATGGAATACCCACAGAAACACTGTCAGCCAGGGATCGTGGGCTGGCATACGGTGATGGTCATTTCACCACCATGCTGGTGAGGGAAGGGAAGGTACTCTGGTGGCAGGACCATCTGGCCCGGCTGCAACATGCCAACGCCCGGCTTGGTTTTGGCGAGCACTCCTGGGACCTGCTTGCCGACGAGGCGGCGCAGCTGGCTTCTGGGCAGGCACAGGCTGTCGTCAAGATAATGCTGACCCGGGGCGCCGGTGGGCGGGGATATGACGGCGCAGGCTGTGACACGCCCACTCGCATCGTCTCTTTGGCACCTTATCCTGAGCATTATCATGATTGGCAGCAAACCGGCATCAATGCCTTGGTATGCCAGCAGCATCTTGGGGACAGTCCCATGCTCGCCGGTCTCAAGACGCTGGGGCGCCTCGAACAAGTGATGCTGAAGCGCGAACTTGCTGCGCGCGGCGGGGTCGAAGGTATAGTCTTGAACAGCCGGGGATTTCTGGTAGAAGGGGTCAGCGCCAATCTGTTTTGGCGTCGCGGCAGGACGGTGTTCACACCGGATCTCACCCGCGCCGGGATCGATGGCATCATGCGCAAGCGCGTGATGACGATGCTTAAACAGATGGGCATTGAACTGCGTGTCGTTGAAGCTCCATTGGAGTCACTCTGGCAGGCGGAAGAGGTCTGGCTGACCAATACCCTGATGGGGATTGTCCCGGTCACCAGCATCGGGGATATGCACTATCCCAGTCCGGTATTGATCCGCCGTTTACAGGAGCGCTTGGTCATTGAAGTTTAATCGGCTTTACACCCTGCTCGCGGGGGCGGCACTCTCTGTCGCCGTTGCCGGAGGGTACGTGTATCACAAGTGGCAACAGGTGGAGACGCTCACCAACAAGGGGCCAACCCGCCTCTTTACCGTCGAAAAAGGCGCCCATGCGGCGCGCCTGATTGCCGAACTGGGAGAGGGGGAAACCAGCCCCTGGGCGGTGCGCCTCTGGTTGCGCGGTCATCCCGAACTGGTGGCCATCAAGTCCGGCACCTATGAAATCAAGGAAGGGGCGCCGCTCAAGGAGACTCTCTCTCTCTTTGCTTCCGGCAAGGAGTTTCACTTCAGCCTGACCTTTGTCGAAGGGTCCCGTTTTGAGGATTGGCTGAAGCAACTTTCCAGCGCCCCCTATCTGGAGCGCCTGACTCTGGAGCAGAGCGAAACCGAGCTGGCTCAGGAACTCGGCATCGAAAATGGCAAGCTGGAGGGGTGGTTCCTGCCGGAAACCTACGCCTATACCACTCATGCCAGCGATCTTTCCATCCTGCGCCGCGCCTATCAGGACATGAAAACGTTCCTGGAGGCTTCCTGGGAGAAGCGTCAGGCCAATCTGCCCTACAAGACACCCTATGAGGCGCTCATCATGGCCTCCATCATCGAAAAAGAGACGGGCCAACCGGATGAACGAGCCCAGATTGCCTCTGTGTTCGTCAACCGTCTACGCCTTGGCATGAAGTTGCAGACCGACCCTACCGTCATCTACGGGGTGAAGGAGAGGTACGATGGCAACATTCGCCGCAGCGATTTGACCGACGTGAACCCCTACAACACCTATGTGATCGACGGTCTGCCTCCGACGCCCATCGCCATGCCGGGCAAGGCCTCCATCGAGGCGGCGCTCAACCCCAAATCGACCGACTATCTCTACTTCGTTGCCAAGGGGGGCGGTGCCCACTACTTCTCCAAGACCCTCGATGAACACAATCGGGCGGTGCGTGAATACATATTGAAGAAACCCTAATGTCTAAATTTATCGTGATTGAAGGATTGGAAGGGGCAGGGAAGAGCTCTGCGGTGCGCTATGTGACCGACTATCTGCAAGCCCACGGAGTTGCGCGGATCGAGTGCACCCGGGAGCCGGGCGGCACGCCGCTGGCGGAACGCATGCGGGCCATCGTCAAGGAAGTGCACGACGAGCGCCTGACAGTCGAGGCCGAGCTGCTGTTGATGTACGCCTCCCGGGTACAACTGGTGGAGACCCGGATCAAGCCTGCCTTGGCAGACGGCATCTGGGTAGTGGGCGATCGCCACGATCTCTCCTCCCAGGCCTATCAGGGGGGTGGCCGCGGCATCGATGCGAACCTCATCGGCGCCATCAAACGGGCGGTCCTCGGGGATTTCAAGCCGGATCTGACGCTCTATCTGGACATCGATCCTGCCATCGGCCTGCAGCGGGCCCGCCATCGCGGCGAGCTGGACAGGATTGAGCTGGAGCAGATCGGCTTCTTTGAACGTACCCGCCAGCGTTACCTCGAGTTGGCGGCCGCCGATGATTCCATCCAGGTCATCGATGCCGGGTTGCCCCCGGCGCAAGTCAAAGCCGCCATCGAGGCTGCCCTTGAGCATTATCTGGCAAGCGAGGGGCTATGTATCCCTGGCTGATCCCGGATTGGCATGCCCTGAGCGAGACGGCCCGGGCCGGACGGCTCGGGCACGCCTGGTTGCTGCTAGGCGATCCCGGTCTTGGCAAGGAGCAGCTTGCAGAGCGACTGGCGCGACTGCACCTGTGTCAGCATCCACAACGAGGTGAGCCTTGCGGTCAGTGCCACTCCTGCCAACTGTTTGAGAAGGGGCATCACCCGGATCTTGGCACCCTGGGGCCCGAGGGCAAGACCATAGGTGTCGAAGCCATCCGGGAGATTTGCAGCCGCCTCCAGAGCACATCCCAGCTCGGTCGCGGCAAGGTGGTGATCATTCAGGAGGCGGAGCGCATGACGGAGTCTGCCGCCAATGCTTTGCTGAAGACGCTGGAAGAGCCGGCTGGCGACAGTCTGTTGCTGCTCATCGCATCCCGGGTATCTCGCCTGCTCCCCACCATCTTGAGCCGTTGTCACAAGCATGTCTGCCAGCTCCCCTCTGAGGGGGAGACCCTTGCCTGGCTCGCCGAGCAGGGCCATCAGGCCACCCAGGCCCAGGTGCGGATCTGCCAGGGTGCGCCGCTGCGGGTGCTGAGCTACATCGAAGCACAGCAAGATGATGCCAGACGGGCATTGCTCGACGGATTTGTCTCGCTGGCATCGGCCCCCACCCGTGCGGCGAATGTCTGTGCCCAGTTGGCCGAGGATACTCAGGTCCGGCTGCACTGGTTGCAGCTCTTCCTGTGTGATGCCCTCAAGCTTCAGGCTGGCTGCGGCCATCATCAACTGGCAATGCCGGATCTTGCATCACTCAGCCAGCAACTGGCAGAGAAACACTCCAGCGAACGGCTCCTGGAAGCCGAACAGCAGCTGGTTATGCTGAAAGAGGCTTGTCAGCCAGGGCAGCTTTCCAATCCCACCATCCATTTGATGAACTGGCTCAATCGCTGGTTATAAACAAGGTTGTCTATGTTACTCGTTGATTCCCATTGCCATCTCGATCGCTTGAGTTATGGCTCCAAGCAGACCGACATGGCCGATGTATTGGCCAAGGCGGCGCAGCAGAGCGTGGGATATTTTCTCTGCGTGAGTGTGACCCAGGCCCAGTTCCCGACCATGATGGAGGCCATCGCTCCCTATCCCCAGGTGTTTGCCTCCTGCGGTGTCCACCCGCTCAATCAGGATCCCGGGGTGGATGCTGCCTTGCTGCTGACTCAGGCGGCCGATGAGAGAGTGGTGGCCATCGGCGAAACCGGGCTCGACTACTTCTATTCACCGGAAAACAAGGATGTACAGCAAGCCTCTTTCCGCGAACATATTCGTGTAGCCCGGGCACTGAACAAACCGCTCATCATCCACACCCGGGATGCCCAGGAAGACACGCTGCGGATCATGCGAGAGGAGGGGGCCGAACAGGTGGGCGGAGTGCTGCACTGCTTCACCGAGTCCCTCGAAATGGCCGAGGCCGCGATGGCCATGGGGTTCTATATTTCCATCTCGGGAATAGCCACTTTCAAGAACGCCTCAGCCCTGCAGGCCGTGGTCAAGGCGTTGCCCCTGGAGCGACTGCTGGTTGAAACCGACTCTCCCTATCTGGCACCGGTTCCGCACCGGGGGAGGGAGAATGAGCCGGCCTTTGTTCGCGACGTTGCCCAATTTATCGCGGATCTTCGCCAGATTCCGCTCGCTGAATTGGCGGAGGCCACCAGCCACAATTTCTTCGAGTTGTTCAAGTTGGCAAAGCGATAACAGACAACGCCCCGCATAGCGGGGCGTTTTACTATGACAATCAGCACTATCATTACCCATCCAAAAACAATCACGCCAAGTTGTTATCTCTCACTTTTTTGCGGTGGATACTGATGAGATTAAATCCACAATCCTGATAAAACGGAGTAGAGATGACAGGGTACTTGAGAAATAAATGAGGGAGCTGAAATGGGTTAAAGCATTCTTCATAAGTATCGATAATATTCATTATCGATACTTGATAGATCTGGATGATCCTGTAAGATCCACCGAAACTCCGCTTTAAATCATAGAGTTAAGTGAACTACCCACGCCTTCAAAACCCAGTTCAGCAATCCTTGCAAAGCGTCTTCGATCCTCAGCTGAACAGCCGGGCAAGACGCTTCCTGCGCAGCGCCAAAGCCGACTCCACCCTCAATGCCTATCAGGCAGATACCCGTATCTTTGTCTCCTGGTGCCAGCTCCACGGGCTGGATCCCTTGCAGACGACACACCATGACATCATGAATTTTCTGGCGGATCAGGCCGATGGCATCCTGGCCAACTGGGTCTGGCTGGACAAGGAAGAAGGAAAGGGGGAACTTCGCAACGGGGAACCTCGCAAACCGGCCACCCTGGTAAGACGGCTTGCCGGCATTCGTTATGCCTTCAAGCAGAAGGGGATCCACCCCATGCCGACAGAGCATGCGGAGATCAAGGAGATGATGCGGGGCATAGTACGGCTCGGTGATAACCGCAAACGCAAAACGGGGGCGCTGACCCTGAAACCATTGGCCTGCGTACTGGACGAGATAGACACCAGCAACCTGGCGGGACTTCGGGATTACACCCTGTTGCTCCTGATGTTCAGTGGCGCCTTGCGTCGGTCGGAAGCGGCCAGGATCGAGGTGAATGACGTGCAGTTTGTGGGGCAGGGGATACGCCTTCGTCTCAAACCAAGCAAACATCAGCTCCATGAATCGGAGATAGCACTCATTCCAGGTACCCGGTATTGCCCGGTCTCTGCACTGCAACAATGGCTGAAAAAAAGCCGAATTGCTGAGGGCCCCCTGTTTCGCCGGATGAATCGCTGGGGACAGCTGATGACAGACCCCCTGGGGCCGCAAGGTATCAACCTGATGATCAAGCGGCGAACCGGCCAGGCCATCGACGATCTCCACGTCAGTGGCCACAGTTTGCGGCGGGGGTTCATCACCTCTGCGGTAACGGCGGGCAAACCGATGAACAAGATCATCGAGGTGACCCGACACAAGGACATGCGCACTTTGCAGGAATATTTCGACGATGCACACAAGTTCTCGGATCACGCCCTGGATGGGTTGTTATAGAAATGTCAAAAACTAGTTGATATTTCACAGTTTCTGATTAATTGAAATTTCAGTGTTATGAGGATGGGAGACAAGATATGGAAGAACAGTTTAGCAAGTATGATCCAACTGAAT
>NZ_JAPCIZ010000076.1:0-18116 GCF_027707725.1 Aeromonas sp. QDB25
TCATGGTGTTCCGCTTTGTTTCTTTGGCGAGAAGAAGCGTACCAGAACCGGCAGTTGGCCTCTTCTCTCCTATGCACCATGGGTGTTGCAGTTATTATCTGAATTCGCGACAGCGTTTGTTGATTTCCTATCCCAAGAGCAAACTGGATGGGGGTCTACCGAGTTTGTGGTGTTACGCCCGAAGGCTCCATTACCGGCCTACCATGGCTACCTCTTGGCTCGTCACCCGGCATTTCGTGAACACGCAATCCAAAGTATGTCTGGTACGAGTGGGCGTCAGCGTGTGCAAAATGACGTATTGGGTCGTTATCTCGTCATCGTTCCTAGTGAAAAGGTGGCAATGGCATTTAACGATGTCATTTCCCCTCTCCAACAGAAGATTACCGAAAACCATCGGCAAGCCCAAACCCTCGCCAATTTGCGCGATACCCTGCTACCCCGCCTGATCACCGGCCAACTGCGCCTGCCGGATGCCGAGGCAATGGTTGCGGAGGCGCAAGCATGATACTCGCAACTGAGGCGCACTCCGCTACGCTTGTCGTCAAGTTGACCCAGGGGGCTGTTGATAATGGCTATATCAGCATCGGGCGCAACCAATTTGCCTTCTTTCCTGTGGATGTTATAGCGAATGACCAAGGTGAAGCAGATGCAGCTATTGAGCTGGTTTTGCCAACCGGAGAGAAGGTCACTACCGCCGTGCTGGGTAAGTTTGGCCGGTTGCAGAAACGCTTTGGAACCATGTTCAAGCAGTTGTCTGTATGTGCTGGCGATCAGTTGCAATTGGCCCGGATAGGCTCTGACCCCTATCGGTATCAACTTACCCATATTCCGAATGGCTCGATTATGACTCCTCCCACCCCATCCGCATCGCAGCAGGACGCTCCCATGCCACAACTTGCACCATCCCCACTCAACCAGATCCTCTATGGTCCCCCCGGCACCGGCAAGACCTACCACACCATCAACAAGGCGCTGGCCATTCTCGACCCCGTCTGGCTGGCCGAGCACGAGACGGATCGCCAAGCCTTGAAGACGCGTTTTGATGAGCTGGTAAAGGAGGGGCGTATCGACTTTGTGACCTTCCACCAGAGCTTCAGCTACGAGGACTTCGTTGAAGGGCTGCGGGCGTTTACCCGAGAGGACGGCTCTCTGGAGTACCGGGTTGAGCCGGGCGTCTTTGCTCAGCTATGTGAGCTAGCTCAGAGCGAGTTTGCAGTGGTGCAGAATGAGACGCCAGCGGGTGACCCGTTCGACAGGGCGCTGCAGGAGCTGCAACGGCGCAGTGAGCAGGCCGAAGACCACCTGTTGCAGATGAAGACCGATAAGGGGATGCACTTTAAGGCGCGTTACAATCCCAAAAAAAGGACATTCAGCGTCTTTCAGCAAGACAACGGCATCGAAGGCTCGCGCTCCAGTGGCAACATGAAAAATGTCCGCCATCTCTACTACACGGGTGATCGGGGGGCGAGTGGCCCGTCTTACGTGAAGGGGATGCTCGACTACCTGGTTGAGTACTGCAATTTGCCTGATCCCAAGCATCGCGGCTTAGCACCGAAAAAACCATCCCAGCGCAAGCCATTCGTGTTGATTATCGATGAGATCAACCGGGGCAATGTATCGCGCATCTTCGGTGAGCTGATTACCCTGATTGAGCCAAGTAAGCGGGCTGGGCGCGACGAGGCGCTCAGTACCACGCTGCCCTACTCCAAGGACACCTTTAGCGTTCCTGACAACCTCTACCTTATCGGCACCATGAACACCGCCGACCGCTCCTTGGCCGGACTCGATATCGCGCTGCGTCGGCGCTTTGTGTTTGAAGAGATGCCGAGCCCATGGCCGAGACCACAGGATTCAAACTGGGTCTGGCTTACGGCGGCGATGGTTACGACAAACAGCTTGCCGTGTTGGAACAGGGCGTTGACGTACTGATTGGGACCACGGGTCGCATCATCGATTACCTCAAGCAGGGGATTATCGACCTCTCCCGGATCCAGGCTGTGGTTCTGGATGAGGCTGATCGTATGTTCGATCTGGGGTTCATCAAGGACATCCGTTTCCTGTTCCGTCGCATGCCGATGCCAAACCAGCGCCTGAACATGCTGTTCTCTGCCACTTTATCGCTACGAGTGCAGGAATTGGCTTACGAGCATATGAATCAACCCGAGCATGTGCAGATTGAACCGGAGCAGATGACCGGGCAACGCATCAAGGAGGAGCTGTTCTATCCCTCCAACGAAGACAAGATGCTGCTGCTATTGACGCTGATCGAAGAAGAGTGGCCGGATAAAGCCATAGTGTTCGCCAATACCAAACATGTCTGTGAAGACGTACATGGCTGGCTGGAAGCTGATGGTCATCGTGTCGGTCTGTTGACTGGTGATGTGCCGCAGAAGAAGCGGATGAAAATCCTCGAGGATTTCACCAAGGGCGCACTGGATATTCTGGTGGCCACCGATGTGGCAGCTCGCGGCTTGCACATTCCCGATGTCACCCATGTGTTCAACTATGATCTGCCGGATGACGCCGAAGACTATGTGCATCGCATTGGCCGTACTGGTCGCGCCGGCAAGAGTGGTCATTCCATCAGCTTTGCCTGTGAAGACTATGCCTTCAACTTGCCGGCGATCGAAGATTACATTCGGCACCCGATCCCGGTGAGTAAGTATGATCGCCAGGCGTTGTTGCAGGATGCCGAGGCACCGAAGCGGATCCATCGCCACCGTGCCGGCATCAATCGTAATATGCGTGAGCGTCAGCCGAGTGCCGGACGCCGCCGTGGTCCCCGTAAACCCTGACAGGACGTCGCCCGTGAACCAGCCACCTCTGTATGCTGCCATTGATCTCGGCTCCAACAGTTTCCACATGCTGGTGGTGCGCGAGGTTGCGGGCGCGATCCGCACGGTTGCCAAGGTCAAGCGCAAGGTGCGGCTTGCTGCCGGACTTGATGCTGACAATTGCCTGAGCCATGAGGCGATGGAACGGGGCTGGGATTGTCTGCGTTTGTTTGCCGAACAACTGCAGGACGTACCGAAAGAGAATACCCGGATTGTCGGCACCGCCACCTTGCGGCTGGCGGGTAATGTGGGTGTCTTCCTGGTCGAAGCGGAGCGAATTCTCGGTCACCATATCGAGGTGATCACCGGCGAAGATGAAGCCAGAACCATCTACCAAGGCGTGTCCTGGACCTCCAGTGGTGAAGGTAAACGACTGGTCATTGATATCGGTGGCGCCAGCACCGAACTGGTGATCGGTGAGCAAAGTGATGCCAAGCTATTGAATAGTCTGCATATGGGCTGTGTCACCTGGCTCAGACGCTTTTTTGCCGATGGCTTGCTGAGTGCCGACAATTTTGCGGCCGCGATCGAAGGCGCCAAGGTGGTGCTGGCTCAAGTCGAGCAGAGCTATCTCGATATGGGCTGGGTTACCTGTGTCGGTGCCTCGGGGACCGTGCAGGCGCTGCAAGAGATCATGATCGCTCAAGGGCGTAGTGAGCGGGTGACGCTGAGCAAGCTCAACGAATTGAAGGAACAGGCCATCCAGTGTGGTCGAATCGACCAGTTGGCGTTGCAAGGCTTGGCCCCCGAGCGTTTGACCGTGTTTCCATCTGGCCTGGCGATCCTCATCGCGATCTTTGAAACCCTGCATATCGACAATATGACCCTGGCCGGTGGTGCCCTGCGTGAGGGACTCATCTACGGCATGGTCGGGCGCAAGCGGGATTGCGATGCTCGTGAACGGACAGCCGAGAGCCTGATCACTCGTTATCAATTGGATCGGGATCAGGCGGAGCGGGTGCGTAACGTGGCGTTGACCGCATTCAGCCAGTTGCATCAGAGCTGGCATCTGAGTGAACAGTATGGTCGTCCCATGCTGCGCTGGGCGGCCATGCTCTACGAGCTGGGATTGTGTATCGAGTACAAAAAGGCGCCGCAACATGCCGCCTACATCATCGATCACATCGATATGCCCGGTTTTACCCCGGCGCAGAAGCAGTTGTTATCAGCCTTGATGCTCAATCAACGGGATGAGTTCAAACTAGATGAACTGGAGCGGCAAAATGCGGTTTCCATGACCCAGGCCTGTCGTCTGGCGCGCATCCTGCGGTTGTCGATTATTCTGTGCATGCGGCGCACCGAGGGTACGGTTCCCGAGTTTCGCTTCGAGGCGGACGAGGAGCAATTGACCATCTGGTTACCGCAAGGCTGGTCGCAAGTTCACTATTTGCGCGCCTCCGAACTGCAGGATGAGGCCAAACGCCAAACCCTGATGGGTTGGCCGACCCGAGTCGTGGAAGAGTAGCCTCATCGATAATCTGACTAACCATAAAAAGAGCCGAAAGGCTCTTTTTTATTGCCGCCTCCAGGTGGGTGTCCCTTTTCTGAGCGGAGGGGATTGCAGCATTGAGGTGGGTATCCTTTATGTGGGTGTCCTTTACGCAGATCATTGACATAGATCAGGGTGGATCATAGTAGTGCCGATGTGCACATTTGGTGCACTATGGCTGTTCATGCTGGCTAATAAGTAATTAATCATAAATCCAACTGTCACAAATGAGGTGTAATGTGAGCACTCGATGGGGTCCCATCCCTTGACTGCTTCCAACTGAACATATCTCAACGGTCTGATTATTAAGATTTTTTGTATTTCCGAAGAGTAATCAGTCGAAAAACCGAGGTTCATGAGCAAAAAGTTTAGGAAAATTTGACAGAAGTCAGTAGAATTGGCACTAACCATGAATAAGATCGTAGGCCGAGTGGTTCTAAAGACTGAGCGAAAGTCGCTTCTTTAGACAAGAAATGGTTTAGTAAAGCCAATAGATTTCGTCGTAACGCGGTTGTTTATGCAGGATGATGAAGACTTGGATAAGTCTGATAAACAGCCTCGATACAAAGGATTGTGTGGCCACAGGCCAACAGGGAGTAGAAGATGAACAAAGGATGGAGTAGCTGGTTGTCGGCCATCGCAATGCTGAGCATCTTGTTTGCTGGTGTGGCAAGTGCCCAAACATACACTCTGGCCGAGAGCCAAGGTAAGCAATTCGCCGTTAACGCCAAGAGCGCAGTGACCATCCAGATTGCCAACGCTAATCTGGCAGATTTGGTGATAGGTTTTGATGCCACCACCAGCAGTACGCCTGGTCGCCTGGTCTATACCCTCTTCTCCGAGCCGGATGGCTCTCAAGTATTCTCCGATGATTTCACCGGCTTCGGCTCTTTTAGCCAGAGTGGCAAGAACACAGCCAACATGCTGCATCTGCAAATCACTTCAGACGATAGTTACGCCCTCAATGGTAATGTGAAGCCGGTTCCCGAGCCCGAAACCTATGCTCTCATGGGCGTTGGTCTGCTAGGGCTGTTTCTGTCACGTGCTAGAAACGGCAAGCGCGAATCCATGGTTCGCGCTCTGGCTGCTTAATAATAAGAATAAAATATAAAACTATTTTGTGTGGATATTTGCTCAGGATGAGTAAGAGTATTCGCACCCAGAATGGATGGAGCAGGCAAATATTATATGCCTGCTCATGGTAAGCTTAAGGGTATTTGTAGCTGTTGCCTGATAGCAAATAGACATGGAGATAACTGTAATGAATAAATTGGGAAAATGGGTGGCGTCAGCTGTAGTTGCAACTGCGCTGTTAGGCGGCAATGCACAAGCTACCGTCTACAAGGCAGATGGTAGCTTGGGGCAAAGTCTGTTGGTTACTTTGCTGGGCGGCGATACTGGCTCCTGGGTCAGTTTTGTTACTCAGGTGGTGGGTAAATTTGACACTTCCAGTTCGGGTAATGCTGTGGTTAATGCCACCAGCCTCAACAAAGCCCAGACCAGGTTTTTTGTGGCTGGTTCATCAGAAGAGGGCAGCGCTGTCAGCTACTTCTCCCTGATCCCGACTGCAGGCTCTTCTATCAAAGTTAATAGCAATGGCATCTCTGGTGAGAACTTCAACATAGCCGCTGTGCCTGAGCCTGAAACCTATGCCCTGATGGGTGTCGGTCTGCTGGGGCTGCTGCTGGGTCGTCGTCGTAAAAACCTGGTTCAGGCTGCCGCCTGAAAGTAGGAAAGGGTGCCCTTGCGTAATAAAAAAAATCAGGCGCAAGGCACCCGAATATAAAGTTATAAAACGTAGGCATCGTTTCTTGTATAGCTGGTTAATATGGAGATTAACGCTATGAATAAATTAGCAAAATTGCTGACTGCGGTCGCCATGCTGAGCGTGGTCGGATCCAGTTCTGCCAACGCGGCACTCTACTCTGCCGATGGTAGCAAGGGTGAGAGCCTGGTGATCACACTGCTCGCTGGTTATTCCAAGTCCGTATTGGATTTCACCGCTGGCCTGCTTGGTCTCGGCCAATATACAGTGGCCGGGCCCAACCTCAAGGCTTTCGGCGTAGAAGCCGATGAGGATGATATCAGCCAGCTGGTTGGCGTAGCCAAGCAGCTGAAGAGCACGACTGGTTTGTTGACTATCACCCCAGGTAAAGGCACCACCTTCCAGATCAACAGCATCTCCAGCTCAAACGGTAGCAGCAGCTTTACTGTGACTGCCGTGCCTGAGCCTGAAACCTATGCTCTGATGGGTGTCGGTCTGCTGGGGCTGTTGCTGGTGCGCCGCCGCAAGAGTGCTACGGTATCATTCGCATAAACTGGCCTTTATAGGTTTAGGTGCAAAAATAGGAATAATGGTCTCAGGCAAGTGAGAATAATCATATTGCTGATAGCCATTGTTCCTTTTTTTTGCCTGAGTTTCATAGCTATAAATTTATGTACCAGGGTTGAGATATAGTTAGCGAAAATATGACGGCGTGGCTGATATTCATATCAATTACTCGTTATATTGTCTGTGCAAATAGTTAGCTTGGCGTTCGCCGCTAAATTTATTAATCACGCTAAGTCTTGAGGTATTGATTTGCGATCACTAGAGAAAATTCAAGGGCAATACCCGTATTGCCTTGCGGTAGCTATGGGGTTGACCCTGTTTTCTCTGCATGCCCAGGCTCGCTACGATGAAACAGACCATTTCAAGCTTATCGCTTCACTTTCAACCCTGCATGATAACAACGTGTTCCGTCTGGCCGATGGGCAGAGCAGTGGCGATCTGAGCCGCAGTGACACCATCTACACGCCGAGCGTCCAGGCCTTGTATGACAACACCTTTTCGCGTCAGCAGTTTTCGGTTGATGCCTCGATATTCCAGCCCCATTACCAAAACAACAGTGAGATGCAATACACGGGGCATGAAACCAGCGTAAAGTGGAACGGTGCCGTGGGGGAGCTCTGGCATCCACAGCTTGGCTATCAAAACAGCCAGAATCTCGCTTCGTTTGAAGATGTGGCGCTCGGTGTCAAAGACATGATCAACGAGCAGATCTTCTCCGGTGGCGTGGCCTATGGTGGCGAGCGTAATGGCAAGGTACTGCTCGATGCCAGCCGCAAAGAGAAATACCACGACACTCAGCGTTTCCTCAATCTGGTCGATCAGGGCTTTGGTGTGGCAGGTGGCTGGATAACAGATAAGGGCACACAGGCTACCCTGCGCTACGACAATCGCAATATCCATTTCACTGAACCGCTTCAGCAGGTGCTGACTCGCGACTACAACCAGAACAAACTCAAGCTCGGCACAGTGTGGCCTGTGACACCCAAAGTGAATCTGGGTGCCAGCCTGGGTTATATCGCCTGGCATTTTGATGCCAATGGCAGCAACAGCGATGATGTTTTTGGTGGGGTGGATGCCAATTGGCAATACAGCGAAAAGCTCAGGTTTAGCACGGCTTATAACCGTGATGCCGATGATCCTGGCGCCAATCTGCGGCTGAGTATGACCAACTCCTATAACCTGCAGGCCGATTGGCTTATGACCACCAAGCTGGGTTGGAATGCCTCCTGGAAGCGGCGCGATACCACCTATGGTGTAGTGCAGAACTCTCCGCTGCCGCAGCAACGGGATACCACAGAGACTTACCGTTTAGGGCTTGGCTGGAGCCCGCGAGACTTCTTTAGCGGCAATCTTTATGTGCAGAGCGAAGAGCGCAGCAGTAATAACGCCTTCAATGAGTACCAAGACGAGCAAGTGGGTCTGGATCTTCAATTCAAATATTAGTGGGACAGGATATGAACGATATTGCATCGCTCCCCCATGTTCAGCCTGCCAAGGGGCATCATGACAAGGAGTCACAAGAAACGGCGAGTCATTATGAGCTGATGACTCCCACCATGGCGACTCGGCTAGGTGAGATGGAGAAAATTGCTCCGCTGACCACCCTGTTCAAATCCTTCATCGACCCTATCATAGTGGTCGCCAGTCTCTACTTTTTGCACTTTTTCTACGAAGTAACCTTCAGTGGGCCCGAGGTGATACTGGCAGCCATGGCGTTCCTGCTTACCATCATCTTTATGGATGGAACCTTCCTCTTTATGCCGGGGAGTTTTCGCTCCTGGCTGGGGTTGGGGAGCTTTATCGGTAGCTGGTGCTTCATCATTCTCTGCCTGGGGCTGATAGGTCATGTCAGCGGAATAACCGATTATTTTTACCCGCCCTATGTGCTGACCTGGTTTGTGGCTGCGCCGGCTGCCCTGCTCTTGACTCATGCCGGGGTGCGGGGCCTCTTGCTGCCGTCGGTATTCAAGGCCAAGCGCCGGCGAGTGGCCATAGTGGGTGCCAACCAGGCCGGACAAACCTTGCGGGCACGGATTTGCGGCAACCCCTATCTAAACATGGAGTTTGTTGGCTTCTTCGATGAACGCGAGTTGAGTCGGCTGGACGGGATCACGCAAGCCGATCTGCTCTGTACGCTCAACGAGATGCCAGAGTACATAGCGAAGAATGACATCAACCGTGTCTATATCTCCCTGCCCATGTCCTCACAGCCGCGGGTAATGAAATTGCTGGATGAGTTACAAGACAGCACGGCCTCAATCTATTTCGTGCCTGACTTCTTCATCTTCGACATGATCCAGGCCCATGTGGACCATGTGGCGGGTATCCCTGTGGTCTGTATCTGTGAATCTCCATTCCGGGGCCTCAAGGCAGTGATCAAGCGTGCCTCCGATGTGGTCTTTGGCACCATGATACTGGCCCTCATCTGGCCCATCATGCTGGCTACCGCGATCGCCGTGAAGGTGACCTCGCCTGGACCCATCATCTTCAAGCAGCGGCGCTACGGTGCCGATGGCAAGAGCATCATGGTCTACAAATTTCGCTCCATGACTGTGATGGAAGATGGCGCCAAGGTGACCCAGGCTCAGCAGAATGATCAACGCTTTACCCCTATCGGCGGTTTCTTGCGCAAGACCTCACTCGACGAATTGCCCCAGTTCCTCAACGTGCTTGAAGGGAGCATGAGCATAGTGGGCCCGCGTCCGCATGCGAATGCCCACAACGAGTATTACCGTAAGCTCATTAAGGGTTACATGATCCGTCATAAGGTGCGCCCTGGCATCACTGGCTGGGCTCAGGTCAATGGCTGTCGTGGTGAAACCGACACCCTGGACAAGATGGAAAAGCGGGTGCAGTTCGATCTGGACTACCTGCGCCACTGGTCACTCTTTATGGACATCAAGATCATCTTCATGACTGTCTATCAAGTGATCAAGCGCGAAGGGAACGCTTACTAGCCCCCTCCCAGCCCCCCTTGGCAGGGGGAGGAGTAGATTTTTTCCCTCCCCCTTTTTTAAGGCGAGGGGTAAGCCTAAACAAAAAATTGATATCAACTTGAGTTGAGAGCGAATGTCTATGCATAAGGAAAAAGTGATGACCACAAGGACACTGCTGAGTGCTGCGCTTGTCATGGCATTGGCCTTGACTGGCTGTGGTGATGATAAGGGGGCCAAGTCTCCTAGCCAGGTACTGGCGCGGGTAAATGGCAACGAGATCACAGTACTGCAGCTCAACTACCTGCTGGCACAGAACCAGAATCTGCCCAAGGATCAGCAGCGCAGCAAGCAGGCGCTTCTGGATGAGCTGATCCAGCAAGAGCTGCTGGTACAAATGGCCACAGAGAAGAAGCTGGATCGTAACCCTAACGTTCTGCAGGCCATGGAGTTCGCCAAGCGTCAGGTTTTGGCGCAGGCTGCCGCAGGCCAGGAGATGGCCACTATCAAGGAGCCGGGCGAAACAGAACTCAAGGCGTTTTATCAAGCAAATCCTCAACTCTTCGCCGAGCGCCAGCTCTATTCTCTGGCGGCTTTTTTGGTCAAGGCGGATGCGCTGACTCCGGAAGTAGGCGCGGCCCTGAATGGCTCAACCAATGACGAGCAGACCGCCAGCATACTCAAGGAGCACGGCATCAACTTCACCAGTACTCGCACCTCAGCTCCGGCAGAGGCCCTTCCTGAGGCGGTGACCAAGCAACTCACCAAGATGCAGATTGGTGACATAGTGCAGGTCAACGAGGCGGGTAACATAGTCATGATGCAACTCAAGGGGCGTACCCCAGCTCCCATGACCTATGACCAGTCGCGGGCTGCCATATTGCAGCACCTCAAGCAGGGCAAGCTGCAGAGTGAGGGGAACCAGAAACTCGAACAACTGAAGCAGAGTGCCCAAATCGAATACCTGCAGAAGTTTGATGAGAGCGAGGTGGCCAAGGACGACAAGCCTGCGCCTTCTGCAGCAGCTGCGAGCCAAGCAGCGGACGATAACCATCTGAAGTCTGGGTTGAAGGGGCTGAAATAATGCTAACGAAATGGCTGTTACTCATAAGTTGCCTGCTGGCGTCGCTTTCTCTGCAAGCGGAGCCTACCCCGGCAAACCGCTATACCCTGGGTGCAGGCGATGTCATCAAGGTGTCGGTTTATGACCACCCGGATCTGCAGTTTGAGGCTGAAATCACCGATGATGGCACCTTGAGCGTGCCGCTCATCAATCGCGTCAAGCTGGCGGGGCTCACCTTTAGCCAGGCCGAAAATGAAATTGCCAAGCGTCTGGAAGAGGGCGGCTATGTGCAAGAGGCCCATGTCAATATCCTGATCACCGGCTATCGTAGCCAACTGGTCTCTGTGATTGGTGAGGTGAACCGTCCTGGCCGTTACCGTCTGGAGGGGGAGACCTCGCTGGTGACCATGCTGGCCAACGCGGGTGGTGTCTCTGTTGCCGGTGGCGATATCGTCTACCTGCTGCGTGATGGCAAGCAACAGCAGTTCTACCTGCCCTCACTCATCCAGCAGGGTAACCCTGTCGTCAACATGATGCTCAAATCAGGCGATCAGCTCTATGTGCCGCGCTACAAGCTGGTCTACGTCTATGGCGAGGTTAACCGCCCGGGTGCCTACCGTCTGGAACCGGGTATGACAGTGATGCAAGCCCTGGCTCAGGCGGGCGGTTTTGGTCCCAAGGCGGACAAGAGCGATATCGAACTGCAGCGTAAAGCCAAGGGTGGCGAGCTGGAGAAGCAAGAGGTCGAGCTGACCCATTCCCTACAGGCCGAAGATGTGATCTTCGTAACTGAAAGCCTGTTCTAACGGAGTCTTGACCATGACGTTTCAACAATTCCTGCAGATCCTTAAAGCCCGCCGCATCGCCTTCTTGGCGGTGCTGTTTACCGTGGTGCTCACCGCGCTGGCGGTTTCGTTACTGCTGCCCAAGCAGTATACCGCCGAAGCCTCCATCGCCATTGATACTGGCAGGGTTGACCCGCTCAGTAATATGCCCATGTCGGGGCAACTGGTTCCGGGTTACCTGGCCACTCAGGTGGATATCCTCACCAGCCATGAAACTGCCCGTAAGGTGGTCGAGCTGTTGAAACTGGACCAATTTTCCGAGGCCAAGGAGCAATTTGCCGAAGAGGGCAAGGGCAAGGGGGATATCAGAGACTGGTTGGCTGATAGTCTGCTAAAAAACCTGGACGTGAAGCCTTCCCGTGAGAGTAATGTCATTAACCTGACCTACACCTCACCCGATCCGGCTTTCTCTTCAACGCTGGCCAATACCTTTATCGAGGCCTACAAGGATGTGATCATCCAGATCCGTTCCAGCTCGGCCCAGCAAAACAGCATCTTCTTCCAGCAGCAGCTTAAAGCCGTACAGGCCAAGCTGGAGCAGGCACAAATTCGCCTCTCCGACTTTCAACAGGCTCAGGGCATAGTGGCGACCGATGAGCGGCTGGACATAGAGACCCAGAGGCTGGCCGATATTTCAAGCCAGCTGGTTAATGCTCAGGCCCAGAGCTTCGATGCCGAGTCCCGTGCCCGCGGCGATGGCAAAGATGTCGCCCCCGATGTGCTGAATAACCCGCTTATCCAGCAGCTCAAGGCGCAACTGGCCCAGCAGGAGGCCAAGTTCAAGCTGCTGGCTGCCAAAGAGGGGCCCAACCACCCCCTTTACAAGCAGGCGCAGGCTGAACTGAACTCAACACGCCAACAGTTGAACAGCATGATCCGCCTCTACACCAAGGGACTGGATAATACTGCCGATAACGCTCAACTGCGTCAGGCCAGTCTGCAACAGGCGCTGGCCGAGCAGAAGGCCAAGGTGCTGGAGCTTAAGGCCCAGCGTTCCAAGCTCGATATTTTGCAGCGCGATGTGGATTCGGCCCAACGAGTCTATGAAGTGGCGATGCAGAAGCTCTCCGAGGCGGCCATGGAGAGTAACTCAGATGCCACCAACGTGGCTGTCCTGAAGGCGGCCCCTGAGCCTACCAGACACTCCAAGCCCAAGGTGTTGGTTAATCTGATTCTGGCTTGTTTCCTCGGCACCCTGCTAGGGGTTGGTTTTGCTCTGCTGCTGGAGTTGCAGGATCGCCGTATTCGTTCTACCGCCGATATTGAGCAGCTGCTGCAGATCCCTGTGCTGGCAGATCTGACTGGCGACTATAGCGCCAAGGCTATTCAACCAACTTCCGGCAGCCGTCAGGCTAGCGCAGCCTAACAAGAGGGATCGAACATGTCTTATCAAGACGCGACGCAACAAGCGGTTATCGAAGCGCCAACTCAGGTAGGCAAGATTGGTCGGGTACTGCTGGAGAGTGGTCGCCTTACCGAGCAGCAGGCTGAGAAGGTGCTGCTGCGCCAGCAGGAGCGGAAGATCCGCTTCGGCGAAGCGGCCATCGAGCTCGGTTATATCTCGGAGGCGGATATTCAGTTTGCTCTGGCGCGCCAATTTTCATACGCCTATCTGCAGCCGGGTGATGGCTTGGTCTCGGAGCAGGTGGTGGCGGCCTACTACCCCTACACCCCTTATGTCGAGCGCTTGCGCAGCCTGCGTAGCCAACTTAACCAAAACTGGATACAAAAAGGGCGCAAGGCCCTGGTGCTGGTGAGCGATGAGGCCGGTAGCGGCTGCACCGAGCTGGCCGCCAACCTGGCAGTGGTCTTTGCCCAACTGGGGGAGCGTACCCTGCTGATCGATGCCGACCTGCGTGATAGTCAGCAGCACCTGCTCTTCAAGCTGAGCAACCGCCAGGGCTTGACCGATATTTTGGCCGACCGTGCCGATATCGGTTGCATCCACAAGATCAACCGTCTGCCGGGTCTCTCGGTACTGACCAGCGGTACTCCGGCTCCCAACCCTCAGGAGCTGCTGGCGAGTCCTCACTTCAAGCTGTTGCTGGATGAGCTGGAGCAGCGCTTTGATGTGATCATCATAGACTCACCGGCGCTGGAAGGGTGTGTCGATGCCCAGGTGATCGCCGCTCCGGTACAGGGTGTGGTCATGGTGGCCAACCAGCATGAAACCAAGGCCAAGGCGCTGCAGGATGCGGTGAGCCTAGTCCGCAATACCGGTGCCCAGGTGCTGGGCTGCGTCTTGAACCAGCAGTAATGAAGGTAAATATGACCCGTCAATTAGCCGGTTGGAGAGAGAGTTTAAGTATGGGTTGGCCATTAATTATGGCCCTCCTACTGTTTATTGCTCCTGTTTACTACGAGATGAGCGGCAGTCTATGGGAGGAGGAGAATTACTCCCATGGGCCGGTCATCTTGCTGGTTTGCCTCTGGCTATTCTGGCGTGAGTTGCCTCGCTATTTGGCTTTGCAAAATGAGGGGCGACCGATTTGGGGTGGGCTGCTGTCGCTAATTGCTGCGCTATTGTATTTAGTCGGTCGATCTCAATCGCTGCCCCTGCTGGAGCTACCGAGTCAGATAGTGATGCTGTTGGCTCTGATCCTGCTCTTTAAGGGGGGGGCCGGGGTCCGGGTCTATTGGTTCGCTCTGCTGTTTATGCTGTTTTTGGTGCCTATCCCGGGCTTGTTGCTCTATAGCCTGACCCATGTGCTCAAGCAGCAGGTTTCTGTGGTCGCTGAAACCATACTATTTTATTTGGACTACCCGATAGCACGAGAAGGGGTGATGCTGACGATTGGCCAATACCAGTTACTGGTCGCCGATGCCTGTTCTGGCATGAACTCCATCATTGCCTTAAGCGCCTTGGGGCTGCTGTACCTATATTTGAATCCGCAACCTGGTTGGCTACGGGTGGGGGTTATATTGCTGCTGATTATTCCCATCGCGGTTGTCGCCAATCTGATCCGGGTGATGGCGCTGATCTTGATAACCTACTATTTTGGCGATGAGGCGGGGCAGGGTTTTGTGCATAGTCTGGCCGGTATATTGTTATTCGCTTGTTCGCTTACCTTGATTTATCTGTTAGATAATATATTGCGCCTATTTAGCAAGCTCTGGGGGCAGAAATATGCGTAGTTTAAACAGCACGGCTAAAATCTGGATTTGCACCGCTTTCTTGTTGGCGTTAATCACGCTAGCCTGGTTTCTGCGGCCAACTGAGTTGCTGGCTAAAAGTGACCCCTTGGTATTAACTCAGGTATTCCCGGAATCTTTTGGTGATTGGAAAGTAGATGATTCTATCACACCGTTAGAAGTCACTCCTGAGCTTAAAGCCAAGCTGGATAAGACTTACGATCAGACGCTCTCCCGCACCTATATCAATAGCCAAGGGTACCGCATTATGCTTTCGGTAGCCTATGGCGGTAATCAGAGTTCTGATAGCACACAGGTGCATAGACCTGAGTTTTGCTATACAGCTCAGGGTTTTTCTATAACTAGGCCAGAAGATGTGACCCTTAAGATTGCAGGGCTGCCTCTACCTGTGCGCCGTATGGTGGCTTCTCTTCGGCAGCGAATTGAACCGATTAGCTATTGGATCACTATTGGTGATCAAGCCACAGTGCCAGGCATAGGGCGTAAGTTATTACAACTACAATATGGTCTATCTGGGCGAGTTCCTGATGGTCTATTAATCCGGATCTCATCAATAGATGGTGCGATCCCCGAGGCTTATGTCCAGCAAGTAGAGTTTATGGGGCAGCTACGCAAAGCACTAGCCACAAAGGATAGCAATAGAGTCTTTGGTATATAAGCCTGCGCATGAATCATAAAGCCGATAGGAGTTATGATTCATTATTGCCATGGCTGGAGTAGTCGATGCTAAAAAAAATAAACAAAAGATGGTTGCCACCCCTTGAACAATTGATGATCAGCGGGTTAAGTTTTTTTATTAACGGTATTTTGATTCTTTTGTCGGATAAAGCTAACTATGGTCAGTTTTCTCTTCTTTACTCTTATGTGTTGCTAATTATTGGTGTGCATGCAGCAATCATTGCCACGCCTATGCTGGTAGAGGCATCTAGAGAGTCAGATGAAAACAAACAAGCATTTGTTGCGAATATCAGCCGTTTGTTGCTTGCCAGTATCTTATTTGTATTCATTCTACTCATCTGTTTTTGGTCGGCATTCAATAATGCCATGCTGATAGAGGCATTTGTCTTTACTCTGTTAACGAGTGTGTTAAGAGAATACTCCAGATCCATTTATTTATTACATGAACAATTTGAACGCTCAATATCAATAACTTTTTTGTATTGTGCGTCTATTGTTTCAGGCTGTATGTTCTGTTACTGGTTGTTAAAATCTTTAACTGCGGTGAATGCATTTTTTATTATTGGGGCTGCTAACGTCATGTTTTCTTTGCCTCATATCATAACTTCATCTCGAGCAAAATCCTCCGTATCAATATGGAACAGTGCAGGCAGGTTATGGGTCCATACCCGATGGGCTTTACCTGGTGTGGTGGTTATTTGGCTACAGAATAATGCATTTTTATCAATCGTATCGCTCCGGCTCGGCACAGTGGTTGCGGCCGATTTGTCATCAGCCAGATTATTGATCATGCCCTATATGAGCTTTTTTTCTGGCTATACCAGACCGCTTATTTCCCAACTTAGCCAGCTGATAGAAAGTAGTAAAATTAGCGTTGCATTTAATAAAGCAAAGAAATTGACCGCTTGGCAGGCTGCCATCTGTGGTGTCATGGCTATAGTTTTCTTGGCATGTTACGCGGTTCAGCGTCAATATGGGCTTTTTGAAAAGTATGAGCATCTGTTTCTATATGGTGCGGGCTGGGCAGTATTCGCTGGTTGTAATTCAGCTCGGGCACCATTTGCAATATTTATTCAAGCCTATAGAAATTTTAAACTGTTGTTTTTGCTTAGTATCGTCACGGCTATCATCTCTGTGTCTGGTGTCTGGTTTGCAACATACGCGTCCTTGCCGATTGGTGTGACGTTTATGTTGGCTCTATCTGAAATAGTCTTGCTAGTTTGTTTATTTTGGAAGGTGAAACGAATCAATTCAAATACTGAGCCAAGCCCGAGGAGTTCAGAATGTCAGTAAGGTTTATACTGCCAGCAGCAGTCTTTTTTGCTCTATGCTTGGTTGTTGAACTACTAATCAACACCCTCTTCCCATGGCGGCCACTCTCCATGAGCCTTGAGCTTATCCCCATGCTTTTATGGGCTGGACTGGGTTTGTTTTTGTTTCCATTTTTGAAGAACACATTAAGTCGCTTGCTGGTTTATGTAATATTTTTCGTTTATTTGATTGGCAATGTCAATTCAGTGGCATCATATTACCTGTATGGACATCATTATCTGACGGATTTGACTTCTGCCAATTTTATATATATCGCCTTTAGCTATGCTTTTGTTATCGGTTTGGTTGTTGGAGACAAATATATAGCCGATGATAAAAAGCTGCTCGCCTACCCTGAACTCAGGAAAGAGCCTGCGACTACAGTGTTTGCGGCAGGAGTATTTGTATTCCCCATTATATGGTTAGCTGATGAATACTTGGCTCTTGGTTATCTGCCAATTTTAAGCGGAGCATCAATCATTAATGATATGTATGAACTTTCTTACGGCAAGTTATATGGATACGGTGTTATTTTAGCATTTTGTGCTCTGTTTATGTGGTCAAAACAACTAGAAACGCGGCGAGGGAAAGGACAGTTATTGCTGTCCATCTTACTGATTGGTGTAATGATCTTTACCGTATTGACCATGGTCTTTGATGGGCGTCGGGTTTTTTTGCTGATTTTCATTGGTGGGTTGCTAGTGTTTGAGTTAGCAAGAAATAAGGGTAGAAATATTTGGCCCATGCTAGGTAAGTTTGGCTTGACTCTAGTCGTTTCGTACGTCGTATTGTTATATGTGAGACAAGGGGGTCGTCTGATATCAGCGGCAGATGCGGCGCAAACGTTATCGAAAGTTGGTGTTGAGTATCGCGACTATGCCTACGTAGTTACGCACTTAAATCCAGGCTCATTACAGGGCTATAGTTGGCTGGGCAGCGCAGTCGGTGGTTTTTCAAATTGGGTGTTGCTTGCACTGGTTGGGCTTAGTAAAAACGAATTAGTCTATTCTGGTAGCGCCTACCAGCTCTCGGCAGTATTTCAGTCTGAATTTGGTATTCGCGTGGGGTTGTTTGCTGAACTATGGTTACAATTCGGCCTCTGGGGGCTGCTAATTGCTCCTCTAGTTGGGCTATTCTTTATATGGTTGTCCAAGCTGGTATATTGTAGTAGAAGCGAAATTGGAAGAATATTGTCTTCTATAGTTTTTGGAGTGGCTATTTTCTCATTCGTTGGGCAATCGAGTGCTATAACGGGTTACTGGTCTTTACTTATATACTTTAGTTGTGTTTGGTGGTTTTTAGACCGTTTTTCTTTAGATAAGAATACATATGAACATTTCAAATATAAGAGATAAGTTTTTAGGTGCAAAGCGCGAATTCAACTCCGAAGTGCAACACCCGCCAAATCAAGCAACCTGTCGTAGTTCATCAAACACGATCTGCGGTTGCCTGAAATCCAAACATTTGCGCGGTCTAAG
>NZ_JAPCIZ010000077.1:0-17927 GCF_027707725.1 Aeromonas sp. QDB25
AACCTTAGACCGCGCAAATGTTTGGATTTCAGGCAACCGCAGATCGTGTTTGATGAACTACGACAGGTTGCTTGATTTGGCGGGTGTTGCACTTCGGAGTTGAATTCGCGAGGCCAATGTGAATTATGGAAAATATGTTCGTCCGCTGACTTGGACCGCGGGCGTAGAACAGCCACTGCTCACAAAATAGGAGCGAAGGATATGTGGTTACGACAACTGGGAGTAATTTTATGCTGGTGTAGCCTTGTATTGTCGGTGACATCGACAAGGGCTGATGACACCGAGCTGTTTATTTATGACTTCAACAAGGCGGGGGATTTTCGCCCCAAGGTGCTGCTGATATTTGATAACTCGGGCAGCATGAGAGACACCATGGAGCAGATCAAAGAGGCCTATAATCCGGCTACGGTATATCCGGCCCTGAGTAATGACCCAGATTCCAGTAATAGCAAAAAATATATCTATTTTTCAACGGATGGAAGTGTTCCTACAATCAACACCAACAGGCGATTCTCCGACAAGCTGAATGCCTGTGCGACGTCAAAAATGCCATTGTCGAATATTGGTTATTTTCAGTCGCAAATGTGGAGTTATGAGGTTACGAGTGGTAACCCTCCAGGAGACGGTCGGGGTGAATGGAATTCGCTCAACGGTGATCAAGAGAACGATATCAATCTGGTCGATTGCAAGCAGGATATTACGGCAAGCAACCCGGATAACCCTTATACAGGGAATTGGTCGGTAGGAGCTGGCTATCCGGTAGACAAGACAAGGCGCAATAGGGGGGAATGGTTTTATACGACGAACAAGAGCAATGCAGTAAATGCCAGCAATACGGCTGTGACCATTTATTCCGCCAATTATATTCGCTGGTATCATGGCCCAACTGGATACTCAGTGGAGTCTCGACTCCGTATTGCCAAAGATGCAGTGAAAGGCTTGATTTCATCCACGCCAGGGGTGGACTTCGGTCTGGCTATCTTTAATAGAAATGATGATAGCGATAATAATGGTGGACGCATTGTCAGGGATATATTAGGCAGTGAGATTACCTTGGCAAATGGCAAGACGGGGGAGCAGGACCTGCTGGACCGGGTTGAAGGTTTGACCGCCAGTACCAATACACCGCTATGCGAGACGTTGAGTGAGGCATATCAATTCTTTGGGGGACGAAGCGTTGTTTATGGCTTGCAAGGAGGCACGCGAGATACGACAGCCGAAAGCCCGACAGGCACCTATCAAGCCCCCTATGATAACTGCTCAAACAACGGTTATGTCATCTATATCACCGATGGAGAGCCGACCCAGGACGGTGATGCGAATACCCTTGTCCAGGGACTGATAACTACATTGTCCAGCGATGAAAAAGCGGCTTACGGGACTGCCGTTTCTTATGGTTCAGGGAACAGGTCCAGCAGCTATCTGGCTGCCTTGGCCGGTTATATGAAGCACAAGGATGTCAATGCTGTTTCACCAGGGACCCAGACTGTGACCACCTTTACCGTCGGATTCGGTGATGAAGCCATCTCGGGGGCGGGTAATCTGCTGGCGGAGACGGCCAGACGGGGAGGTGGTGAGTACTACCCAGCGACCGATGCCTCAGCCTTGACCGACGCGCTAAAGGCCTCTTTGCTGGCGATCCTACGTATCAATACCTCACTGGTGTCCCCTGCGATTGCCAGCAACAACTTTGACCGGACTCGCAGTCTCAACAACATCTATTACGCCATGTTTGAGCCGGATGATGGTCCCAGATGGCGGGGCAATCTGAAAAAACTGATCTTTTCTCCTGACGGTTATGTGGCTGACAGCCGAGGTCTGCCCGCTATCAAGTTTGATGGCACCATCATCGACAGCGCCCAGACCTTCTGGTCATCCGGCCGTGATGGCAACAAGGTGGCTGAAGGGGGGGCCCAAGAGATGCTGGCGGCAAAAAGCAGTCGCAGCCTCTATGTCATCAACAATGCCCAGAATCACCTCGATCCGTTGACCAAGGCCAATCTGGTGACGCAGGCGGGCAGTGAGGCCGCGCTCATGACTTTCATGCAGGCCGATACGACGACTGAACTCGATTCCCTGATCAACTGGACCAAGGGGCTGGATGTCGACGACGAAGATTTTGATACGTCGACCCTGATCCGCAGCCACATCATGGGAGACCCTCTGCACTCCCGACCCCTGGTGCTGAATTATGGCCCTCAATCCGGCAACCCGGCCGATGCGCCCGACTTGCGGATCTTGTTTGGGACTAATGCGGGCTTCCTTCATATGTTTAAGGATATGGGGAGCACCATAGACGAAAGCTGGGCTGCGATACCTTATGAGTTCATGGCCAATCAGAGGGCATTGCGTATCAACGCCGAATCTGCGGACCATATTTATGGTGTTGACTCCTCTCCTGTCGCCCTTGTCAAAGATGCCAATCGCAATGGGGTGTTGAAATCTTCCGAGAATGACTTCGTTTGGGTGTTCACCGGATTGAGGAGCGGTGGCAAAGCCTATTACGCCTTCGATATCTCCAGCCCCAATACGCCGACGCTGAAATGGCACCTGAACTCCCAGACGACGGGCTTCGGCGAACTGGGTTTGACCTGGTCGGTGCCTGAAGTCGCGTTTGTGCCTGGAGTTAATGATGGAGAAGGCAATCCCATTCCTGTTCTGATTTTTGCGGGAGGCTATGACACCAACAAGAGTGTCGAGGGGTTGGGGACGAATGACAGCATGGGCAGAGGTATTTACATCGTCAATGCCGACACGGGTGCCTTGATATTTAGCGCAACGCCAGCGAACACCCCGACCTCAGATCATTTACAGGTCAGCGGCATGACAGACAGCATGCCGGGCTCCGTCGCAACGCTGGATAGTGATGGTGATGGCAAGACTGACCGCATCTATGCGGGGGATACCGGAGGCAATATCTGGCGCATGGATCTCCCTAATGCCACCAAATCAGATTGGCGGGTATTCAAATTTGCCAGTCTGGGGTCCGACAGCACTCAGGCCGCTGATCGCCGCTTCTTTACGCAGCCCATAGTGGTGCGCACCATCAACAAGGAAGTGACGAGTACGGTGGTGGGGGGAAATACGGTCTATTCCTATCAGGATCGCCCCTTTGATGCTGTGCTGATCGGCAGTGGTGATCGCAATCGTCCTTCCTCGGAAGCGACTGTCCGCAATGGTTATTTCATGTTGCGTGACTATGACGTCATGCCCCGTTCAGCTACTGCGCAGGCGAGAAACCCCATCTTGATCTCCGATCTTTATGATGTGACCTCTGATCCTTTGTCTGCCCAGACAAGTCCAGATGGGATATTGGCGACCAAAGCGGGGATCACCACCGCCAAGGGGTGGGTCAACTGGTTGAACGAACCCGGCGAGAAGTCCATGGGGGCGGGCGTGGTGTTGCAGGGCAAGCTTTACTTCACCTCCTTCCTGCCGCAAGTGCAGTCGTTCCAGCAATGCACCATTCAATCCATCGGGGCTGCACGCCAATACATGGTAGACATGCATTATGGCAGTTCCTTCCGTTATGTGGTTGATCTTGAAGGCAACCAGACACCTGAGCGTTATGTCGAAATACAGAACAAGGTTGCCGACGATTTGGTGGTGCATGCAGGAGACGATGCCAAGATCCGCATTATTGGAGGCGGTGTCGGGGAAGAGGTCATCCTGAAAGATGAAGGGGATGGTGAGCCTGAGCGTTGTACCGGAGCGGGAGAGTGCAACCAGGGGGCAGAGGAGGCTGAGATGGATATGTCGCCCAAGAAAATTTACCTCTACGAAGGAGAGGCACAATGAAAACACGTAGCGGGGTGTTGGGTTTGTGCCTCTTGTTATCCGGGTCCGTCTTGGCAGATGACATAAAATGTTATGTCGAGCTGGTTAACGGCCAGAAGGTTGTCCTGCACGGTACTGTGGCAGACAACACGCCAAAGGCGGTGCAGGATAAATTCAAACAAAGAGGATACGAGGTGGATGGTGCGGTACAGCCTGTGAAGAAAATCCTGGAATGCCGCACTGCGGAGGAAAATTTCCAGTCAAAAGAGGGTCAGCAACAGGATGCCCGTCAACTGCGATAGCGAAGGACTTCATTCAGAGGCAGATATTTGCCTGGGTAGATTGGGTGGTGCGGCCGGAGGGAGAGATGACCAGATTTATCTGGGCATTTCCTGAACGACACAGCGTGATGGTGGCATTGGTACCCAGGCTGGTGCCATCAGGGCTGAAGGTAGTGGAAGTTCGATTGTTTGCAGCAGTCAGCGAGTCAGATAGCTGAGGGCTTCTTGCCAGAATCTGCTCACCGTTATTGAAAATGTCATTGCCATTACCGTCGACGAACACGAGGAATTGGGTCGGATTGGCGGTGACACAATTGTCACTGGCATTGGCAAGGCACACAGTGACAGATTGCTGGTTGTCGATGGCTTGGCTACGAGCAAAACGCAGATATTTCAAGAGTGTGCGAGATTCAAATTTCAAGGCATTCTCATTGAGCAGGCTCGACATGGCCGGTGCACCAATACCAAGCAAGATGACCCCCAGACTGACGGCGATCATCAGTTCCAGCAGGGTGAATCCTTTCTCGTCCTTGATCATGGCAATATCTCCCTCGATTAGTTACATCTTATCTCCAGACAGCCAGAACACCAGCGCAAAGCCCAAGTGTTGAGCTGGCACAGCCAGCGCCTTTTCTTTATCATTCCCCATCATTTTCGAATTCAAGATGCATCGCCATGGCAAAAGCCCTCTCTCTGATGCTTGCCCAGTTAAATCTGACGGTAGGCGCCATCGAAGATAACTGTGACAAGGTACTGGCGGCAGCAGCCCAGGCCGATCAGCAAGGGGCCGATCTGCTGGTTTGCTCCGAGCTGGCCTTGACAGGATACCCACCTGAGGATCTGCTGCTGCGCACCGACCTGATGGTCCGGGTCGAGGCCGCCCTGGCCCGCATCGCGGCATGGCAGGGACAATGTGCCATTCTGGTGGGCCATCCCTGGCGCGAAGCGGGGGCGCTTTTCAATACGGCGTCTCTCTATGAGCGCGGTCAACTGCGGGCACGTTATTTCAAACAGGACTTGCCCAACTACGGGGTGTTCGACGAGAAGCGCTACTTCACTGCGGCGACCGATACCTGTGTGGTGCCGTTCCGTGGCCATCAGCTGGGTTTGCTCATCTGCGAAGATCTCTGGCAGCCGGGTCCGGCGCTGGCCGCCAAGGCGGCGGGGGCCGAGCTGCTGCTCACCATCAATGCCTCTCCTTATGATCAGGAAAAACCCTGGATCCGCCGCGAGCTGATGGCGGAACGCTGCGATCAGACCGGTCTGCCGCTCATCTACCTCAATCAGGTATGCGGCCAGGACGAGCTGATCTTCGACGGCTGCTCCAAGGTGTTCAACAGCCAGGGCGAGCTGACCCACAAGCTGGCTCCGTTTGCCGAAGAGCTGGCGCTGGTGCGCTTTGCCGATGGTCAGCCGGTAAAGGAGCGGGAACCCTCGGCGCCGCTGGCGCCGTTGGCCGAGACCTATCAGGCCCTGGTGCTGGCGGTGCGGGACTATGTCACCAAGAACGGTTTTCAGGGCGCCGTGCTGGGCCTCTCCGGTGGTATCGACTCGGCGCTGACCCTGGCCATTGCGGCCGACGCCATCGGGGCGGACAAGGTGCAGGCGGTGATGATGCCGTTCCGATACACCGCCCAGATGAGCGTGGAGGATGCCAAGGAGCAGGCCGAGCGGATGGGGGTGGAGTTCAACATCATCTCCATCGAACCCATGTTCGAAGGCTTCATGACGCAGCTGGCACCTCTGTTTGAAGGGAACGCCCGCGACACCACCGAAGAGAACCTGCAGGCCCGCTGCCGCGGTGTACTCTTGATGGCGCTGTCCAACAAGCGCCGCCGTATCGTGCTGACCACTGGCAACAAGAGCGAGATGGCCGTGGGATATGCCACGCTGTATGGCGACATGGCGGGTGGCTTTGATGTGCTCAAGGACGTCCCCAAGACCCTGGTCTTCAAGCTGTGCGAATATCGCAACAGCGTGGAGTACGTGATCCCGCAGCGGGTCATCGATCGTCCCCCGTCGGCCGAACTGGCACCTGATCAGGTGGACCAGGACAGCCTGCCCCCCTATGACATTCTGGATGCCATCCTCAAGCGCTACGTGGAAGAGGATGCGTCTGTCGCCGACATGGTGGCGGAAGGTTTCGAAGAGGCGGTGGTACGCAAGGTGATCCGTCTGGTGGATCTCAACGAATACAAGCGCCGTCAGGCCGCCGTCGGCCCCCGCATCACGGCTCGCAACTTTGGTAAGGACCGCCGCTATCCCATCACGTCCGGGTTCGGCAAACAGAACTGGTAAGGAGTCACCATGAAGAAGATTGAAGCCATCATCAAACCGTTCAAGCTGGACGATGTGCGCGAGGCCCTGGCCGAGATCGGCATCAACGGCATGACAGTGTCCGAGGTCAAGGGGTTCGGCCGCCAGAAGGGCCATACCGAGCTCTATCGCGGTGCCGAGTACATAGTCGACTTCCTGCCCAAGGTCAAGGTGGAGCTGGTGGTGCAGGACGAGGATCTCGATGCCTGCCTGGAAGCCATCCAGAACACAGCGCGTACCGGCAAGATCGGTGATGGCAAGATCTTCGTCTGCGAGGTAGAGCGCGTCATTCGTATTCGTACTGGTGAAGAGAACGAAGACGCGATCTGATGTGGTGGATGTGCCCTGTGATGAACAGCAAGAGTCTGTCGTTCTGATGTCGTTGTACCGTATCGGGGTCGTGGCGGCGTGCTTGATGGCACTCACCGCGTGCAGTACCCGGCCGCCGGCCCAGCCGGAAAACCTGTGCCAGATCTTTCGGGAGAAACCCGAATGGCACGAGGCGGCGCTCAAGATGAACGAGAAGTGGGGGACACCTGTCCAGGTAGTGATGGCCATGATGTACCAGGAGTCCTCCTTCGTGCACGATGCCCAGCCGCCGATGCAGTATTTCCTCTTCATCCCCACCGGGCGGGCCAGTTCAGCCTACGGCTATGCCCAGGTGAAAGACGAAACCTGGGCCGACTACCAGCGGGAAACCGGCAACGGCTGGAGCGATCGCGACGACTTTGCCGACGCCATCGATTTCATGGGCTGGTACACTCACAAGGCACAGCGGCTCAACGGCACGTCCAAGTGGGATGCCTATGGCCAGTATCTCAATTATCACGAAGGCTGGGGGGGCTACCGACGTGGCAGCTACCGCAGCAAGGGATGGCTGATGAAGGTCTCCCGCAAGGTGGAGGCCCGTGCCCAGCGCTACGGTGCCCAGTATCGACAATGCAAGGATCAGCTCTCCAGCGGGGGCTGGTTCTGGTAACCAAATCAGGAGTCAGAAATGCCGTTATTGGACAGTTTTACCGTCGACCATACCCGCATGGCCGCCCCGGCAGTGCGGGTGGCGAAGACCATGCAGACCCCGAACAAGGACACCATCACCGTGTTCGACCTGCGTTTCTGCGTGCCGAACGAGGAGATCCTCTCCGAGCGCGGCATCCATACTCTGGAGCATCTGTTTGCCGGCTTCATGCGTGACCATCTCAATGGGAATGGGGTGGAGATCATCGACATCTCTCCCATGGGCTGCCGCACCGGCTTCTACATGAGCCTGATCGGTGCGCCGGATGAAGCCCGTGTTGGCGCTGCCTGGCAGGCCGCCATGAGCGACGTGCTGACCGTGCAGGAGCAGAGCAAGATCCCTGAGCTGAACGAATACCAGTGCGGTACTTACAGCATGCACTCGCTGGAAGAGGCCCATGCCATCGCCCGCCATGTGCTGGAGCGCGGTATCGGTGTCAACCACAATGACGAGCTGGCCCTGCCGGAAGAGAAGCTGAAAAGCCTCTGATCCCGATAAGGAAAGCATGAAAAAGGCCGGTCAATGACCGGCCTTTTTGCATCTGGTGGGATCAGGAGGGCAGTGGCATCACCCGATTGCGTCCCAGCTCCTTGGCCTTGTAGAGCAGCTTGTCGGTACGCTCGATCAGGGTGTCTGCCGTCTCCTGAGGGATGTATTCCCCCACGCCGAACGAGGCGGTGATGTGATCGATGCGTCGCCCGGATTTGCGATCCAGAATTGACATCCGCTCGATGACGCGACGCAGGCTCTCGGCCATCTGGCGGGTCAGCGCCAGGGCGCGGTTTGGCACCAAGAGGGCAAACTCCTCACCCCCCAGGCGATAGGCGGTTATGCCCTCCTTGCTGGCCTCTCGCAGTCGCTTGCCGACGATGCGCAGCACCTGGTCCCCCAGCAGATGTCCGTATTCGTCGTTGAAGTTCTTGAAGCGATCGATATCGGTCAGGATCAGGGAGAAGGGCTGCTTGCTGCGGATGAGGCTGTCCATCTCGAGATCGAAGGCGCGTCGATTGAGCAGAGACGTGAGCGGGTCCTCGGTGGCCAGCTTCCTCGTCTCGTTCAGGGCCTGTTTCAGCTCCTTTATCTCTTTCTCGGCGCTGCTGAGCTGGTTGCGAAAGTGGAGGGTGGACATGCGTACGTCACGCGACTCGCGCACGAGATCCCGCAGGATCCCCATGGTGTCTTCCAGGCTGAGCCCCTCGTCGTCTATCTTGCTCAGCTTGTCGAAACTCTTGTCGAGCATCTCCTGAAACAGCCCGGTATCGGAGATGGCATCCTGCATCGAGTGACTCAGCTCGCTGGCCATTGCCGCCAGGTTGAGTTTCATCGCCTCGATCTGCTGCTCGTCCTGGGCTGCAAGGTGCTGGTGGTAGAGACGCTCACAGGTGGTCAGGGAGAAGGTCCCCTGTTGTTTTATCGCCTGATCGACGGCATGGTTGAGTTCGGGCATGTCGCCGGAGACATAGCTGTACCAAAGGTGATAGTTGTTCGGCGTGGTGGGAATTTGATACTTGATCATCAGGGGAACCGCCTGTTTCAAATAGGCGGCAGATTGGGCGAACGAGTCCTTGCTCATGAGTTCCGAGTCTCACATACCTGCAAACTGTGTCCAGTATGACAGAGAGAATGGCCAAAAGGCAGTCGATGGATGCCATTAGCTCCCCCCTCCGATATAATGTCTGCGTTATTACCTACCCTAAGGCCTGCTTATGTCTCAAAAAGATCCTTTCCTCCAACGCGAGGCCGAAAAATACGAAAACCCCATCGCCAGTCGCGAGATGCTGCTGGAGCTCATCAAGGGCCATGAAAAACCCATGTCCCGGGAAGAGCTGGCCAAGGTCCTCAAGCTGACCGATGAAGAGCCGTTGGAAGCCTTGCGACGTCGTCTGCGCGCCATGGAGCGCGACGGGCAGCTCGTGTTCACCCGCAACCAATGTTACGCCCTGCCGGATCGCCTGAATCTGGTCAAAGGCTATGTGCTTGGCCACAAAGATGGATTCGGTTTTCTGCGCCCCGAGGGTGGTGGAGCGGATCTCTTCCTGAACAACCGTGAGATGCAGCGCCTGATGCATGGCGACTATGCCCTGGTGCAGCCGACCGAGATCGATCGCAAGGGTCGTCAGGAAGCGCGTCTGGTGCGCCTGCTCAAATCCCGCGAGGCGGACATCGTCGGTCGTTACTTCGTCGAGAACGGCGTCGGTTTCGTGGTACCCGATGACAGCCGCATCGGCCAGGACATCATCATCCCGGAAGGGGAGAACAAGGGGGCTCGCCAGAGCCAGGTCGTGGTCGTGCGCATCAACCAGCGCGCCACTGCCCGCTTCAATGCGGTCGGTACCGTCTTGGAAGTCCTGGGTGAGAACATGGCGCCCGGCATGGAGATCGAGATCGCCCTGCGTACCCACGGCATTCCGCACACCTGGCCGGAAGAGGTGACCAAAGAGGTCGCCGGTCTCGGTGAGCAGGTGCCGGAGAAGGCCAAAGAGGGTCGCATCGACCTGCGCGCCCTGCCGCTGGTGACCATCGACGGGGAAGACGCCCGCGACTTCGATGACGCTGTCTTTTGTGAAGCCAAGCGCGGTGGCGGCTGGCGCCTGTGGGTCGCTATTGCCGACGTTTCTGCCTATGTGAAACCGGGCACGGCCCTCGACACCGAAGCCTATCAGCGCGGAAACTCGGTCTATTTCCCCGAGTTCGTGGTGCCCATGCTGCCGGAGGTGCTCTCCAACGGTCTGTGTTCCCTGAACCCGCAGGTCGACCGGCTCTGCATGGTGTGCGAGATGACCATCTCCGCCGCCGGCCGCATGTCCGGCTACAAGTTCTACGAAGCGGTAATGAACTCCCACGCTCGCCTGACCTACACCAAGGTAGCGGCGATCCTGGACGGGGATCCCAAGCTGCGTCAGCAGTATGATCCGCTGGTGGGCCACATCGAGGAGCTGAGCAACCTCTACAAGGCGCTCAAGCATGCTCGCCATCAACGCGGTGCGGTAGAGTTCGAGAGCGAGGAGACCCGCTTCATCTTCAACGCCCAGCGCAAGATCGACCGTATCGTACCGCTGGTGCGCAATGACGCCCACAAGATCATCGAAGAGTGCATGATCCAGGCGAACGTGGCGGCCGCCCGCTACATCGAGAAGAACGAGGCCGCCGCCCTGTTCCGGGTGCACGACCGCCCGGGCGAGGAGCGTCTGACCGGCTTCCGTGACTTCCTGGCCGAACTGGGTCTGGAGCTCAAGGGGGGCCTGGAGCCCGAGCCGAAGGACTTTGCCGACCTGGCCGCCAAATTCGAAGGGCGCCCGGATGCGGAACTGCTCTCCACCATGCTGCTGCGCTCCATGCGTCAGGCCATCTATCAGGCCGACAACATCGGTCACTTCGGCTTGGCCCTGAAGTCCTACGCTCACTTCACCTCGCCAATCCGTCGTTACCCGGATCTCATCCTGCACCGGGCGATCAAGTACCAGACCGCCAAGGAGCAGCAGGGCAACCTGCGCCACAAGTGGACGCCGAGCGGTGGCTACCACTACCAGCTGGAAGAAGTGGACCCCATGGGCGAGCACTGCTCCATGACGGAGCGCCGTGCCGATGATGCCACCCGCGACGTGGCAGACTGGCTCAAGTGCGAGTACATGCTGGATCACGTGGGTGACGAGTTTGACGGCGTCATCGCCAGCGTCACCGGTTTTGGCTTCTTCGTGCGCCTGGCGGAGATCCACATCGACGGTCTGGTGCACGTCAGCACCCTCACCAACGACTACTACCAGTTCGACCCCCTGCACCAGCAGCTGATCGGCGAGAACTTCCGCCGCCGCTACCGTCTGGGTGACAAGGTGCGGGTCAAGGTGATGGGCGTGAACCTGGACGATCGCAAGATCGACTTCGTGATGGTGGAAGAGCCCCTCAAGGCCACCGGCAAGAACGCCAAGGAGATGGCGCGCAAGCAGGCCGAGATCAAGAAAGAGAAGGCCAAGAGCGCCCAGCGCCACGAGAAACGCAAAGAGGGCAAGGAGAGCGGTAAATCCGACAAGGGTGGCCGTGCCAAGCCCAGCAACAGACGACCGGGCAAGAAGGCCCGCGACAAGGCCAAGAGCACTAAATGAGTACTGAACTGATCTACGGCATTCACGCCGTCTCCGCGCTGCTGGAGCGCACCCCCGAGCGCTTCATCGAGGTGTGGGCCCTCAAGGGCCGCGATGACGAGCGGCTGCATCCCCTGCTGGCCGAGCTGGAGTCCCTCGGTATCAGGGTGCAGAGCGTGAACCGCAAGACGCTGGATGACAAGGCGGAAGGCAACAATCACCAGGGCATCATGGCCAAGGTGATTGAAGCGCCCAAGCTGGCCGAGCACGACCTGGCCAGCCTGCTGGACGGTCTGGCGGCGCAAGAGACAGCGCCCTTCCTGCTGGTACTGGACGGGGTGACCGATCCGCACAATCTCGGCGCCTGTCTGCGCAGTGCCGATGCCGCCGGGGTGCATGCGGTGATCGTGCCGCGGGACAAGGCCACAGGCCTCACATCCGTGGTGCGCAAGGTCGCCTGTGGCGCCGCCGAAGTGGTGCCGCTCATCCAGGTCACCAACCTGGCCCGCAGCCTGCGCGAGCTGCAGGAGCGCGGCGTCTGGATCGTCGGCACCGCCGGCGAGGCGGATCACGATCTCTATCAGGCCAAACTCACCGGCCCCATGGCGCTGGTGATGGGGGCCGAAGGCAAGGGGATGCGCCGTCTGACCCGCGAGCACTGCGACGAGCTGGTGAGCATCCCGATGGCGGGGGCGGTATCCAGCCTCAACGTCTCGGTGGCGAGCGGTGTCTGCCTGTTCGAAGCCGTGCGCCAGCGCCGCGTCTGACAAGACGATGACCGACAGACCCCCCTTTGTCTGGGAACGGGTTGCAGATGAGCAGGAGGCCGAGCGCCTCCTCTCTTTTGTCCGCTCCCTGACCTTGCCCCCTCGCACCTGCCTCTGGCATGCCGGTGACAGTCCGGCACTGCTGGTCAGGGTGGAGGAGGGATTGCTGCGGGCCAGGGTGGTGCTGGCGGATGGCCGCGAGTACATCAAGGAGTTCTATTGGGAGGGGGACGAGTTTATCGACTTCCACCACCTGCTCAGTGGTGAGCCCGCCCGCTACAGCGTGGAGGCGCTGGAGCCTTGCCGGCTGCAGCTTCTTCCGCTGGCGGATCTGCGCCGACTCCCTTGCTGGCCCGCCTGGTATCACCATCTCCTTGAAGTGCAACTGCGCATCAAGGAGGAGAAAGAGCTGTTGCTGCTGACCGGGGGCCCAGAGGCGCGCTATCAGCATTTTCTGCGAAGCTTCCCCGCGCTGGATGCCAGGGTTCCGGATCACCAGATTGCCGCCTATCTGGGGATCACCCCCATCAGCCTGAGCCGCATCCGCAGGCGGCTGAAAACGCGCGATCAGGGTTGAGCTAGAAGGGATTGCCGATGAACCTGGGCAGAGATCGGCTCTTTGCCGGCCATGTCCGCATTGGATGAGAAGGGGGGCAACTTAACCAAGGTTAATGCCCCTCGTCGGGAGCAAGATTATGCTGTCAGACCCCATTAAACAGGAGTCATTCATGAACTGGAGTATGAAATCCTGGTCCGAGCTGACCACTGATGAATTGTATGAGCTGCTTGCCCTGCGCGCCGAGGTGTTCGTGGTGGAGCAGACCTGCCCTTTCCAGGATCTGGACGGGCTCGATCGCCGCGAAGGGGTCTGGCACCTGCTCGGCTATCAGGGCGATCTGCTGGCCGCCTATGCCCGCATCATGGCACCCGGCATTGGTGATGGCAGCGGCGCCGCCATCGGCCGCGTGGTTACCTCTCCCACGTCGCGGGGGGGCGGACTGGGTCACCGCCTGCTGGTGCAAGCGGTCAGAGAGTGCGAGGCACGCTGGCCTGCACACAGTATCTGGCTCGGTGCACAGGCCCACCTGCAAGGTTTTTACGGCCAGCATGGTTTCGTGGCCGAAGGGGAAGGGTATCTGGAAGATGACATCCCTCACATGGGGATGCGAAGGGAGCCTGCCTGACATCGTCAGGTGCCAGGAAAGGGGCAAGTGGCCCCTCATCCGTGGTGCATCGCATGGTTTTTTTGCTACCCCGTGGCCATGTGGTCGTCAGCCCGGGGTGAGATACCGCCGCGCTGATCTGCCTGCGGTCTCTCTGTCGGGACACCGCCCCGGTCAGGGCGGTGCGGCATCAGGAAGGCTGTGGTGGTTCAGGGAGTGACCCGGGTGGTGAGGGTAAATCCCTCTTCACTGGAGGCCAGCGTCACCTGAACCTGGCCCAACTCGGTCAGAGTGCTTACATGGGTGCCGCCACAGGGAATGGTGATCTCCCGACCGTCCACCATGCCATGCCAGTAGCGGGAATCGATGATGGCATCACCGGCCCGGCTGCGGCGGATCTCGCCTCCCTCTTTGAGCCAGCGCATCAGCTGCTCGTTGACCTGGAGCGCTATCCTGTCGAGGTCGGCCAGCAATGCCTCGCTGTTGATTCCCTTTTTCCGAAGGCTCTTGCCGATCCGGTACTGCTCCTTTGATCCTCTGGGCTCGACCCGGGAGTGCTGGATGGCGAGGCGATCGAAATCCGGCTGCCCGAGAGCGTCCAGCTCGCTTGTCTCCTTTCGCCAATAGGGCGTGAGCGCCCGATTGAGGGCCAGTGCCACCAGGTGGCAGGCGCTGTGGCCCAGGCTCAGGGCATGGCGAGCCTCGGCATCCACTGTCAGTTCCACAGGCGAGCCAATGGCAAGGTGATGGGAACCGGCGAGGGGATGCACCACCACGAAAGCCCACCCATCCGCCCCCCGCTTGACCGGAATCTCCGTATCCACGAACAGCTCGCCCTCGGGACTGATGGCGCCCATGCGGCAGGGGCCCACGGCCGCTTCCCCCTCTTCCCAGCGCACTGTGCCCACGTCACCGGGTTGATCGGGCCAGAGGTGGCTCTGGGGATGAAAGGGGGTGAGGTCGGTGACCAGCAGGGTCGGATCCCCCTGTTTGCAACAGACGACGCTGGCCTGTTCCTGATGGTGGCCCAGTACGAAGCTGGCTCGGGTATGTTCCATGGCAGGGCTCCCGCAACGAGATGATGAGAAGGGAAAGGAGCAGCATACGCGAAAGTGCGAAGAGGCTCATCAACCCGGGTCAATGAGCCTCAAGATGGCGTTAGAGGGTGGTGACCAGCAGATAGGCATTGAGGCCGATCACCAGGGCGACGATGAGGCGCCCCACGGCCTGGGTGACGGGGTGATTGCGATGTGCCCCCATCAGGGCGCGATCACCGGTCAGGATCAGCAGCGGAATGAGAGCGAGGGCGATGCCGAAGCTCAGCACTACCTGGCTCAACACCAGGATTTCAGTGGTGTTGAGGCCCATGGCGATCACCACGAAGGCGGGGGCCATGGTGATGGCTCGGCGCAGCCAGAGCGGAATGGTGAAGCGCACGAAGCCCTGCATCACCACTTGTCCCGCCAGCGTTCCCACCACGGTGGAGGAGATGCCGGAGGCGACCAGGGAGAGGCCGAACAGGGTGGCGGCTGCCGGGCCCAGCAGGGGCGTGAGGGTCTGGTAGGCCGTTTCCAGCTCGGCCACCTGCTGATTGCCGGAGCTGTGGAAGGCGGCAGCTGCCATGGCCATCATGGCCAGGTTGACGAAGCCGGCGATGGTCATGGCGATGGCCACGTCGACCCGGGTGCTGTGCAGTCGCTGGGTCACCGTGCCCTGCTCCTGGGTGTGCTGGGTCAGGGCCGAGTGGAGATAGATGACATGGGGCATCACGGTGGCACCAAGCACGCCGGCGGCAAGATAGACAGCATCACCATTGGGGAGGCCGGGGAAGAGTGCCCCTTCCAGCAGACTCGGCAGATAGGGGCGCGAGAAGATCAGCTCGACGATGTAGGCGGCGGCCACGAACAGCAGCAGGCCCCCCACCACGAACTCCAGCGGCTTCTGGCCACGGGATTGAAGCATCAGGATCCCCCAGGTGACCACGGCGGTGATGCAGGCCCCTTCCAGCAGGGTGATGCCGAGCAGCAGTTTGAAGCCGACCGCAGCGCCGATGAACTCGGCGAGATCGGTGGCCATGGCGATGATCTCGGCCTGCACCCAATAGGCCCAGACTGCGGGCCTGGGCAGACGATCACGAATGTGTTCCGCCAGGTTCTTGCCAGTGACGATACCGAGCTTGGCCGAGAGGGTCTGCACCAGCATGGCCATCAGGTTGGCCCACACCACTACCCACAGCAGTTGATAGCCGAAGGTGGAGCCGGCCTGGATATTGGTCGCAAAATTGCCCGGGTCGATATAACCGATGGCGGCGATGAAGGCGGGGCCGAGCAGGGTCAGCTTGAATTTGCGGGCCGGGATGGCCGTGGTGAGCGCAGGTTGCATACTGTCATCCTCCGTGGGGATATGAGGAGAGTATGGATCTAAATGATAATTGTTATCAATTAAAGTTTTGTATCGGGCTCATCGAGAAAAACATCTTGCTTCGCCAGTTGCAGTGGGAGAGGTGATTTCGTACAATACGCCGCCCTAGAAAGCAGCGTCTAAACATCACTATGTTCCTTGCCTCCGAGGTCTGGCTGCACCTGGGCGGAGGCTGAATTAATCCGTAAGGAGCTAAAATGCGTCATTACGAAATCGTCTTCATGGTTCATCCGGACCAGAGCGAGCAAGTACCTGGCATGATCGAGCGTTACACCGGCGCTATCACCACCGCTGGTGGTACCATTCATCGCCTGGAAGATTGGGGCCGTCGTCAACTGGCTTACCCGATCGACAAGCTGCACAAGGCTCACTACGTTCTGATGAACGTAGAAGCTGAACAGGCCGTTATCGATGAGCTGGAAACCAACTTCCGCTTCAACGATGCCGTTATCCGCAACATGATCATGCGCACCAAGCACGCCGTGACTGAAGTTTCTCCGATGGCCAAGGCCAAGGAAGAGCGCTTCACCCGTCGTGACGACGAGCGTCGCGAAGATGCTGTTGAAGCGTCTTCCGAAGAGTAATTCTTAGATCACCGCATTAGAGGATAAAGGCCATGGCACGTTATTTCCGTCGTCGTAAGTTCTGCCGCTTCACTGCCGAGAACGTTACCGAGATCGACTACAAAGATATCGTTACTCTGAAAAACTACGTCACTGAATCTGGCAAGATCGTACCGAGCCGTATCACCGGTACCCGCGCCAAGTATCAGCGTCAGCTGGCACGCGCCATCAAGCGTGCTCGTTACCTGGCTCTGCTGCCGTACACCGATCTGCACAACAAGTAAGAATCGGCCCGGCGCTTACGCCTAACTCAACGAAATTTATAGAGGAAAGGTAATGCAAGTTATCCTGCTCGATAAGATCGCCAAACTGGGCGGTCTGGGTGACCAAGTTTCCGTAAAAGCTGGTTATGCCCGTAACTACCTGATCCCGCAAGGCAAAGCTGTTATGGCCACCAAGGCCAACATCGAAGCCTTCGGTGCTCGTCGCGCTGAGCTGGAAGCCAAACTGGCTGCCAACAAGGCTGCTGCCGAAGAGCGCGCTGCCAAGCTGGGTGAGCTGGCTGCCGTTGTCATCGCCTCCAAGTCTGGCGACGAAGGCAAGCTGTTCGGTTCCATCGGTACCCGTGACGTGGCTGAAGCCATCACTGCTGCCGGCGTAGCCGTTGCCAAGAGCGAAGTCCGCATGGGCAACGTTCTGCGTAACACCGGTGAGTACGAAGTTGTTGTTCAGCTGCACGCTGACGTCAAAGCAACCGTACAAATCCAGGTTGTTGCTCTGTAATAGCGTTCCGCTCTTGCAGAAAAACCCGCGCACATGCGCGGGTTTTTTATTTTCAGATCAAGGGGTAAAGTGAAGGTCTGTTCCTCTGGAGGAGAACCTTTATGGCTGCCTGGGTTGAAGGTCGGGTCATCGAGCGCATCGAGTGGACACCCACCCTGCTCTCCCTGCGTGTGGAGGCGGAACTTGCCCCCTACAAGGCGGGTCAATTCACCAAGCTGGCCCTGGAGCAGGGCGAGCGTCGAGTCCAGCGTGCCTACTCCTTCGTCAATCCTCCCGGCACGCCCTATCACGAATTCTATCTGGTGGAGATCCCCGGCGGTGAGCTGAGTCCCTCTCTCGGTTCCCTGCAGGTGGGCGACAGCCTGCTGGTGCAGTCCCAGGCCACCGGTTTTCTGACCCTGGATGAGATTCCCCCGGGACGTGACCTCTGGCTGCTCTCAACCGGCACCGCCATCGGCCCCTTCCTCGCCATGCTGGCCGAGGGACAGGTCTTCGACCGCTTCGAGCATCTGGTGCTGGTACACGGGGTGAGAAAAGGGGAAGAGCTCAGCTATCAGCCGCTTATCGCCAGTTTTGCCGAGCAGCATGGCGAGCGTTTTCGCTATGTTCCCTTCGTCAGTCGTGAGACCTGGCCGGGGGCGATGGCAGGTATCTATTCACCAGGACGGGGTTGACGGCATCAGTTCTGCCGGGATGGGATAATCTGTCTTCTCGATGCACGCCCTGACCACGGCCCTCAACCACTCCTGTGGGCAGCGG
>NZ_JAPCIZ010000078.1:0-17896 GCF_027707725.1 Aeromonas sp. QDB25
TACAACCATGAACGGCTCAAAGTAAAACTAAACGGCCTGAGCCCGGTACAGTACCGAACTCAGGCCATGTCATCCGCCAGCTAACGTGTCCAATAAATGGGGTTCACTTCATAATGCAGGTGGTTTTTAATAGAAACTTTCCTATAAAGCAGGTCTGCCATAGCTTCACGCTATGAGCCGCATGACTATTTTTTTGCGAGAAATTCTTTAATCTGATTTATCCAGATAGGTACATTCTTTTCCGTATCTAGTTCACAATATTTTTTGGAAAAGCTTGTTTTCATACCATCAGTATCAAAAAAACTTTCGAGTTGCTTTTGTTCTATATGTCCAAGGTTTAGAGATAGACCAGATGGCGAATTAGCTATGTGTACTTTCATTTTTCTTGATAGTTCTTTAAATGCCACATTGTCTAGCACGTTTGAAAAGAACAAGAATGTCTCTATGAATTTATTCGGCTCTAAGCAATCCTCGATCTCGGTTGGAGGGAAGAAATTGTTATCGTTGGTGTTTTTTAATGTTGTCTCATTTTTCTCTATGCAATTATGCAGGCGTTTAATATCTATTTGTTTTATTGATGATCTAGAAGTGTATTTTTCATATTTTTTATCAGTATCTAATAGGCAAAATATTTTACCCTTAATTTCTTGGCGATCTTCTTCAAGAGCTAAATGAAAGTACTCATATAGTTTCTTAACATATTTTGAGCCACCAATAGAGATAACGTTCACATTGGATTCATTTCCTATCCAGTGCTCAATATATCTTTTGTCAGAGCTTCCTTCACATATAATCCATCCACGTTCTTCAGATGTGACAGATGCAATGATAGACTGAACAAGATCATTGATATTTTTTAGTTCAATACTTGCTGGCTGTTTTCCTTTTGATTCTTCTTTTATATATTTAATATCTTCTCTGAATCTAGAAAGATCAATTAAGTATGCTTTTTTATCAGTATCTTGCTCAGCTATATATGTTGCTGTCCCCGCAGGAACTGCAGACATAAACCCATACCAATGAGTAGCAATGAGGGTTTGTACCCCACCGGATGAAATGTACCGTAGTTTTTCAAATTGGGAGAAGCAAGATGATGTGTGAAGTGATATTTCTGGTTCATCAATGGCTAAAATGACATGTCTGCGTCTATCAGTCGACTTTATAATAAATGCACTCGCCAGATCTATAATTGCCTTACGTTTTTCACCTGAGCTACAGTGAAATATAGGTGTCGATTCACCTGTTGATTTTAAGTTCAAAACCTTAGATTCAAAGTAGGTTTCAATTATTTTTGATGATAAGTGGGTTAAATTAAATAGCGTTTGTTTTTTAGCTGGTTTTTTGTATTCGTATGTACCTAGATAGTTACTTACTTCACCAATGAAATTGTCTAGGTTTGTATTTATTTCTTTTATGAGTTTTTCATCTACCGCCTTTCTTACAATTTCGTCTACGGTTGTTCCCATTAATGACTGGGTAGTATTACTTTCTATCTTTGTATAGTGTTCAAAATCAATTTCAGAAGGTATATATATGTACTCGAAAAGTTCTAAAACTAGTTCTCGAGCCTCATTAATAAAATCATCTAATCCTATTTCAAATTGTTCAAATAAATCTTCTTTATATTCTGAAACACCATGGAAAATGGATAGGGAAAACTTTGTTTCTCGTTGGCTCTTCTTTTCTACCGCAAGTGGAAATATAAAAAATGTCTTTTCGTGGTTTTTGTTCTCAGCTTTAAATCTGTCAAGTTGTTTAATGAATTCGCTGGCAATATTTATGTGTGAAGAGTTAAATTGTTGAAATTCTAGTTGCCATGTTATCTGGCTGACAACTTCAAGCCATTTATAAATGTTTCTAGATTTATTAATGTATGATTTTGGTACTATGAAAATTGGACATATTGTTGGCTCTGTAGAACTGAAGCCACTTTTTGCTACGCTGTGATTGTAGTTCCAGTCGGAGTTTGGGCTATTAAAATAGACATCTAGTGCTTCTAGAATAGAACTCTTACCTACACCATTCTCACCTACAAAAGCAGAGAAATGCTCACCATTTAAGACAGGAATGAAATTCCATCCTCTGTAAGTTTTATAGTTTCTTAGAAAAAGTGAAAAGATCATGTAACACTCAAAAGTAAGGGGTAATGTATTTATGATAATGTTCTTAATTTAAAATTAATACCCAGGTGAATCACATTTCATGAATTAATAAGATATCGTTGTATCTTGCATGTTGTGCTTTGTAAGAGTCCATATGTTCATTGCGGCAAAGTATGTAGCCTATTCTGTGCCCAAACGTCACGCCGCAAACCACTTCAAGGTGCGGATTGTATGCTTTGATCATTTCCCTCTCTCTACTCTCCGCGCCATCAACAGCCATCTTTGTCGTGACTCGCTGCTGATTTCTCCTGACGTCCCCCGACTTCACCTTGGCTTCACACAACCTCATTTTCCCCTCACAAATCCCCCGTATTTTCTGCCCACTGATAAATGGGCCTGCTTGCCGCAAGGTGGCGAGGGGCAACGAGAGGGGAGCAAGACGATGAAATCCTGGATCAAATACGGGCTGGCCGGGGCCTTGATACTGGTGGCGAGCTTCTGGGGCGGCAGCGTGCGGGCGGCGCAGATGCCCCTTGGCTGGGATGCTGCCCTGCCGGTACAGATAACCGGGCAAGATGCGGCGGTTCTGACGGTGGCCTCTTTCCTGTCGCTCGGGGAATAGCCATCGGTTGCTGCCGGGCTCAGCACCTCAGGGCAGGGATTGGGGCCTGTTTATCCGGACTTGGGCGGTGAGGGCGCGGCATATGGCGTATCAACACAGGGCGGGTGGCCTACCGCGTCTGGTATTGGGCATCCAGCCAGGCGATGGCCTCTTGGGGGTCGTTGAATGCCCGGATATGGTCCGGATGGGTGAGAGAGAGGCAGGAGAGGGCGATGTGATGGAGCACCTTGGCCGAATAGAGGGAGGCGATGGCCACCAGATTCTTCTGGGTCAGCCACTGATAGGTCTCCTGCAGATGGGGCAGGGCGGAGAGCACCACCCCCTGATGCTGACGATGATCCACCAGGGCGCAGAAACGCTTACCGTCCAGGCTGTTCACCACGGACTTTATCTGTGCAATCCACGCCAGCATACCCTCTTCATTGAAAGGGCCGATCAGCTCGCAGGTGACCAGGTGTTCCTGCACATTGAAGATGAACTCACCGTGCTTTTTATCAAAGGACATACAACATTCTTATCCATGACCGGGGGCCGCAAGATGATATTGATTCATTCAACCTGCATCAATATCCGAATGAGGGTTTTGGTCATGGCGTCGTATTGCTGCGTTGACGCCGATGAGGGAAGGGGTCTGCCTCTGGTACCGAAGCGAACCATGGGGAGCGTCACTTCGGGCACAAGACCCTGTTGAGGATAGTCAGCCCATGGCGAAATTGACCCGAAAAGGCCGGTGAAGCAGTGCCCGGCCTGTGTCTTCTCAGTTGCAGTGCCATTTCATCGGTGGTGTTTCACCGTTTTTGGCGTGGGCAATTGACCTGCTCAGCCAGCCAGCGGCAGGTAGACATGCTGGTAGGCCAGGGCGATGGCGCTGTAGAGCAGCAGGGCGGCCATCAGCAGGTTGAAGTACCTGAACCAGCGAGGATGTTGAAGATGACGTCCGATGAGACTGCCCGCCATCGAGTAGCTGCCGGGGGCGCCGGCGGCCAGCAGACCGAGCAGCAGGGACCAGGGCAGCAGGCTCCAGCCGTGGATCTGGGCTGCCGGGAACTGGATGCTGGTGATGGGCAGGGTGGCGATCATGGCCTTGGGGTTGAGCAACTGGATGACGAAGCCGCTGCGCACCCCCAGAGGGCGGGCAGGCGCCTCGTTGGCACCGAGCTCGCCGCTGTCGCTGGCAATCTTGATGGCGAGATAGGCGATATAGAGGCACCCCACCAGGCTGACATAGATCAGGGTATCTTCCCGCACCAGGCGGGTGCCCGCCCAGCCAAAGAGCAGCAGGAGCACGAACATCGCCAAGCCGACCCCGAGGAAGAAGCCAAGGGAGGCGCGGGTGCGGCCACCCAGGCCTGCATTGAGGCCGATAAGGTTGACGGGGCCAGGGGTATACATGATGCCGATGGCATAGGCGAGAAGCTCAATCATGGGGTGTTCCTTGGGCTCAGCGGATCAGGCTGGCACTGTATTGGGTGGGAGTCATGCCATAGATGCGCTTGAAGCGACGGTTGAGGTGACTGAGATCGGTGAAACCGTAGCGGTACACCAGATCCTGCGCCGACTCTCCGGCGGCCAAGGCGCGCCGTGCGGCATTGATGCGGCAGTTGATCACGTATTGATGGGGTGTGATGCCAAGCTGTTGGCGAAACAGCCGCAGGAAGTGGTACTTGGAGATGTTGGCCGCCGCGCTGATGTCGGCCAGGGAGATATCCTGCTGGAAGTGGGCGTGGATAAAGTCCCTGGCCTGCAACAGGAGGCGATCGATGCGGCTCACCCGGCCATTGGGCTCAAAACGTCCCGCCTGCTGCATCACCCGGGTGGCGAGGCGATAGAGGGCAAACTCCTGCTCTATGCTGTCGGCCTGGCCGCGCACCGCCTGGGCCAGCTCGAGGATGCAGGCGCTCAGCGCCTCATCGCGCACCAGGGGCTGCAACAACCGATAGGTCCCCATTGCCCGCTCGCCCGCGGCATCGGCAAACAGCGGGGTGAGTTCGTGGGGCGGAATGTAGAGCATGGTGTAGTCGAGGCTGGCGTTGTCACCGGCATGACCGTCGTGGACATCCCCGGGATTGAACTGGATGACGCTGCCTGCCGGGCTGGAGTGGGCTCCGCCGTGGCAGAAGAAGTTCTGCCGCCCGGCCAGAGTGACCCCGAAGGAGTACTCCTCGTGGGCGTGACGGTCGTAGCGAAATTCCGTCATGTTGACCCGCAGCGCAGTCAGGCTTGCCAGGTGCTGACTGTGTGCGAATATGAACTGGTTGTCCTGCGCCATCTTTCCCTCCTGTACCAGACTGCCCCCCTAATCTAGCCCCAAGGGTGTGCCTCTCGCTTGGACAATCTTGCTGTTTGCCGGCCCGCCTGCGCCCCGCACCGAGAAAAACGGCGCAGCCGATGGCTGACTGCGCCGGCTGGCCCGTCAGCGAAAGCGAAACAGCTCCCGGTGCAGCGGGGTGGCCAGATGGGCATCCAGGGTGTGGGCCATGGGCTCGGGGCCGCAGAACCACACCGGGGTGTGCTGGCGCTGGCCCAGGGCGGCGAGATCCAGTCGGCCACGCTCGGATTCCAGGTGTAGCCGGTAATCGATCCCGACCCGGCGGCACAGCTCGGCCAGCCGACCGTGATAGGGGGCGGCCTCGGCGCTGGGGGCGCATTGCAGCAAAGTGGTGCCGGGGCGTTGTTCACCACGGCGTACCAGGGCCTCCAGCCAGGCGACGAAGGGGGTGATGCCGATACCGGCGCCCACCCAGAGCGCCGGGGCCGGATCCGGCAAGGCGAAGGCGCCATAGGGGCCGGTCACGGTGACCGCATTCCCCACCTTGAGGTGGCGGTGCAGCCAGCGGGTGTGATCCCCGAGGGCGCGCACCGCCAGGGTGAGGGTGCGGCCATCCGCCGAGACATCGACCAGGGTGTAGGGGTGGGGCTCGCCGCGCCCGGCAAAGTCGAAGAAGGCGAACTGCCCCGGGCGATAGCCGTGCAGGGGCGCGGTGAGGCCAACCCGGATCTCCAGGGTGCGCTCGTCCAGAGGAGTGAGGGCGCTGACCGTCCCTTGGCGGCGTGCGTCCCGCCCCACCCGGCCAAACAGGGAGTAGAGCGCCCCCAGAGCCCCCAGCCCGCCGCCGATAAGCAGGGTCAGGCCGACCGGGGTCAGGGCGCCGATGCGCGGCAGCAGGCAGAGCCCGTGCAGCCAGCCCATCAGATAGATGACCGGGGCCAGCCGGTGAACCACCTTGAAGCGCTCGTAGCGCACCACGGCGAGCAGGCTCACCACCACCAGCGCCAGCAGCAGATAGAAACTCCATTCCCCCAGGGTATTGCCGAGGTTGTGCCAGAGGGCATCGTTACCAGCACCAGCACCAGCACCAGCACCAGCACCGCGGCGCGCCGGCCGGGTCAGCCAGTCGGCGGCGACAGCCCACTTGGGGGCTTCCACCAGCAGCCAGTGGGCCACCAGAGTGCCGGTGGCCCAGAGGGCGCTGCTGCGATGCAGGTGCAACATGCGATCCAGCCCGCCGCACCAGGCTTCGAGCCTCGGCAGGCGCAGGGCGAGCAGCAAAGAGAGGGTCATGGCGCCAAGGCCAAGCAGACCGGTCAGGATCAGCAGTTCGTGGCGCCAGGGCCAGAGACCGGTGGGCCACTGGGTCAGGCCAAACAGCCAGATGAGGGTCAGGGGCAGGGCCCAGACGAGGGATGCGGGTTTCATGATGTCTTCCTTGTCCATGCCTCCATTGCACGCCTGCTTTGTGGCGAAAGTGTGCCCCCTTACTACCTCTTTTGTAGCAGAGTGTGGCAAAGGGTCGCCGGGTCAGGGCAAGCGGACTGAGGAGGAGGGCGCGGAGCAGAACAGGGGGGCAGGAAAGTGGTCGGCGTCACCCCACAGGCCTGCGTCTGGAGAGGGGTGATGCTGGAGCAGCCACATGGCTGCCCCAGCAAACAGTCGTGTCAGGATTTTCGTCCCTTGCCGCCCTTGCTACCCGCGAGGGCCTGCTTTCTGGCCTTCTGCTTCTGGGCGCCCTTGCTGGCGCGGCGCGGCTCGGGGTCGAAGCGGGTGAGATCCGGCTCAAAGCCCGGGAACCACTGCTGGGGCAGACGGGTGTCGAGCACTGCCTCCACCTTCTCTAGAAGCGGCGCGTCTTCCGGGCTGAACAGGGTGATGGCGAGCCCCTTGTTGCCGGCGCGGCCGGTGCGCCCGATGCGGTGGACGTAATCCTCGGGCTGATGGGGGAACTCCAGATTGATCACATGGCTGAGATCGCTGATATCGAGGCCGCGGGCCGCCACGTCGGTGGCCACCAGCGCCTGCAAGGTGCCGGCGCGAAACGCCAGCAGCACGTTTTCCCGTGCGCTCTGTGATAGATCCCCGTGGAAGGCCAGCGCATTGATGCCCCCCTTGCCAAGCTGCTGGGCCAGCTTGTCGGCCCCTTGTCGGGTGCGGCTGAAGATCAGCGCCGGTGCCCAGCCCTTCACGGTCAGCATGTGTTGGACCAGTGCCACCTTGCGATCGCTGTCCACCGCATAGACCCGCTGCTCCACCTCGGCCGCCGTGGTGTTGCGCGGCGCCACTTCCACCAGCGCCGGGTCGCGCAGCAGCACCTTGCAGAGGGCAAAGAGGTTGTCGTCGCAGGTAGCCGAAAACAGCAGGGTCTGGCGATCCGCCGGGATTTGCTTTAGCAGCGCCTTGATCTCGTCCATAAAGCCCATGTCGAGCATCCTGTCCGCCTCGTCAAACACCAGATGGCGCAGGGCTGCGAGGCTCAGCGCCCCCTGGCGCAGGTGATCGAGCAGGCGGCCCGGGGTGGCGATGAGGATATCCACCCCGGCGTTCAGCGCCTCCACCTGTGCAGCGATGCTCACCCCGCCGTAGACCAGCGTGCTGGTGAGGGTGGTGCCCCTGGCGTAGCGTGTGACGCTCTCGGCAACCTGCACCGCCAGCTCGCGGGTCGGCACCAGCACCAGGGCGCGAATGGGGCGAGGGCCATCGCTCGTCGGGTGTTGCAGCAACAGCTCCAGCAGTGGCAGCACGAAGGCGGCGGTCTTGCCGGTGCCGGTCTGGGCGCCCGCCATCAGATCCCGCCCCGCGAGGATCAGGGGGATGGCGCTGGCCTGCACCGGGGTGGGGGCGGCGTAGCCAAGCTCGGTCAGGGTTTGCTGCAAGCGGGGGGAGAGGGCCAGTTCGGCGAAGGAGGCAATGGACATAGGGCACCAGTATTGGGGTTATCCCGCCCCGTGGCCGGGACGGAAACAATCAGCGTGGCGGGATGGTAACAGATAGCGGGGGCGCGGCAGAAGCCGGGGCGCTCAGGGGGGCTAATCGGCGCCCGGATCGCGGACAAGGCGGATGGTCTGCCCCTGGTAATAGGCGATATTGCGCTTGCCGTGCTGCTTGACGTGATAGAGCAGGTCGTCGGCCAGTTGCACCGCCTCGGCCACCGTCAGGTAATCGCGAATGCGGGTCACTCCGGCGGAGAAGGTGATGGGGGCGGGCAGTTCGGGGATGCGCAATGGCCGCTCCAGCAGGCGGGCGGCGGAGTGATGCACCATGTTGTCATCGTCCATCCCCTTGAACAGCACGATGAACTCTTCCCCGCCCCAGCGAATGGCGACATCGCCCCTGCGAATATTGGCCTTGAGGTGAGCGGCGAAGGCGACGAGCGCCAGGTCACCCACCCCGTGACCATGGGTGTCGTTGACGGACTTGAAGTTGTCGATGTCGAGGATCATCAGGTAGTCGTGCTCCTGCAGCAGCGCCTCGTTCAGGATGTCACGGCGCGGCAGTCGGGTCAGGTGGTCGGTCTGGGCCAGGGTGCGCAGGCGGGTAACCAGGCTGCGCCCCGTCAGCATCAGCAGCAGCATGACGATGAGATAGAGCTTGAAGGCCGGCCCGTAGAGCACGGCCCGGGCAAAGTCACCGTAGCTGTATGACCATTTGAGGTAGAGGTCGCTACCCGCCTTGGTGCGCATCAGCGGCGTGCTCAGGCAGAGGTGGAACGGGCGGCAGGGCTCGACCTCTTCGAAGGAGAGGACGGTCCGGGTCGGATTGAGGCTCTCGAAGGGGTGCAGCACCTCCTTGAACGCCCGGTCGATGGCGATGTCGATGCCCTTGAGTCCATAGCGGTAGTCCTTGATGGCTGGCTCGTAATAGACGAAGGGGAAGTAGAGGGTGATGGCCTGCAACCCGGTGAAGGTGTCGGTATAGAGACCGGAGACCCAAGCTTCATCCGTGCTGCAGGGGACATGGGTGGCCGCGAAAAAGGCGCAGCCGAAATAGTGGGTCCAGGGCTCGATGTCGCTGAGGTCGGTGTTGATGGGCAACAACTGGCTCGGCAGCATCCCCTTGCTGGCGACCATGCCAAGCATGCGGCGATCATCATAGAAGGCGTAGAGGTTGAGGACCTCGGGGTTGGAGATGACGTACTGGTAGGCGAGGAGCATCTGGTTGGCCGGGGGCAACACGGGAATGACCGCCAGGCGCTTCAGGGTGGGGAGATCATAGCCATAGGCATAGGCCGTCGCATCCCCGTTCTCGCTGAAAATGGGCATCTTGATGCTGCTGTTGTCGATGAAGGCGGCCAGTTTCTCTGGCGCCAGGATGCGGGCCCGCTGATAGAACACCTCGAACAGGTTGGGCTGCTTGGCGGTGATGAGCGCCATGTCGTGCCTGATACGAAGGTAGGTGTAGTTGCACACCAATCCGAGCCCCATCAGGGCCAGGCAGAGCCAGCCAAGCCGGGTGAACCATCGACGGGGGAGGAAACGCAGCAGTGAGGCGGCCATGGCGTGAACGCTCCCGTGGTGACAGAGGCCTTTTTTGTAACTGATTTTACCGGGCATCACCAGATGAAGTTGGTGGGGCGCCATGGGGTGTGCATAAAAATGAGCCAGCAATATCAAAAAGATAGACGATAAGATCGCATTCGATGGTGGGCGGGGGGAAAGGGGGGCTGAAACAAGAGGGCATGGCGCCCTCTTGTGTGGAGTGAGACGACGCGCCTTAGCGAGCCTGGTATTTCGGCGAGCGGGGGCCAGGGAGGATGCCGTTGGGCATGTCGGCACTGAGCAGCCTGACGCTGGTGATGCCGGCGATTTCATGGCCCTTGTCGGTCAGGGTGTTGGCAATCTGATTGACCACTGCCACCACCAGCATGCCGATGAGGCCGCCCCCCGAATTGCCCTGCTGCTCGGCACTGCTGGCGCTGGCACTGCCTTCCCACAGCAGCTTGCCGGTGCGCAGATCCACCAGGCGGGCACTGGCGGTGACCACTGTCTCGCTGGAGATGACCAGATAGCTGGTGCCGTACTCCTTGATGTCGAGGTAGAGGGCGGTATCGGCACCGTAGATCTCGTGGAGCTTCTTGATGGGCAGCGCCTGGATGTCGGCGGGCTCGGTCACGCCGTTCTGCCGGAACGTCTCGTTGGTGACCGCCACCGGCAGCACGTAATAACCGGACTCGGCGAGCGGATAGGTGATCTGGGATTGCAGGCTGGGGCCCGCCTTGATGTCCGGCGAGTGATTCACCGGCGGCAGCACCAGAATGGAGGTCGGTCTGCTCTCCTTGAAGTTGCTGTAGTCGTAGCCGGGGCCCTGTGCGCAGCCGCCCAGGAGGAGGGCACCCAGCGTGAGGGCAAGGAGGGGGCGCAGAGTCATTGGGTCTCTCCCTTCTTGTTGGACATCAGGAAGTTCATGAAGGGGGCCGATTCGGGGAAGAGGCGCTTCTCGGTTTCGAACTGCTCGCGAGTCTGGGCATCCTTGCCGAGCTGGGCGTACAGCATGCCGAGGTGAGCGTGAAAGCCCGGTGGCACAGCCTGCCCCTTGGCGCTCGCTTCTTGCTGGTTTTTCTCCAGCGCATCGATCTGCGCTTCGACCCCGGTGTCGTCACCCTGCATGTGCTGGTAAACCACCCCCTGATATTGATCCCAGTTGTAGAGCGTCTGCGGCCCCTGGGCGCAGGCGCTCAGCAGCAGGCCGCTGACCAGCAGCAGGGAAGGACGGAACAGCGTCATCTCGTCTCTCCTCATTGAGCCGGGCGCCAGGCACCGGTCTCGATGCCGTTCACCAGATTGTTGACGGCCTCGCGGATGGCGAGATCCAGCACCTTGCCGTTCAGGGTGGAGTCGTAGCTGGCGGTGCCGCCGAAGCCGACGATCTCGCGGTTGGAGAGTTCGTACTCCCCGGCACCCTGGGAAGAGAAGACCACTTCCGAGGTGGTGACGTTGACGATGTTCAGGTTGACCTTGGCATAGGCGATCTGTGACTTGCCACGACCCAGGATGCCAAATAGCTGATGATCACCGACTTCCTTGCGACCAAACTCGGTGACGTCGCCGGTGACCACGTAGTCGGCGCCCTTGAGTTGCTGAGCCTGTTGCTTGATCCCGGCTTCGGCCTGGATCTCCGCCATGTTGTCGCGATCCAGCACGCTGAAGCGGCCGGTCTGCTGCAGGTGGGTGATCAGCACGGTTTTCGCCTGGTTGCCCAGCCGATCCACGCCGTCGGAGAAGATGCCACGCATGTAGCTGGAACGGTTGTCGAACTTGCCGACGGCGATGGGGCTGCGTGCGCCCTGATAGTGGCTCTGATAGGAGGCAACCTTGGGCACCTCCAGGGTGCGCGACGACTCGCTCGCACAGGCTGTCAGCAAGCCCGCCATCAGGATGACACTGGATGAAACAACAAACTTCTTCATGTAAGGCCCCGTTATCAAAGGAAAAAACAGCGGCGGACTCTAACATGGTTCGTTGCGAAGAAAGTGCCCCGTATGGGGGGCATACCCGCTCAATCCCTGTGCGTTTGACAGGGGGGGGGGCGGAGGGCTGGGTCTGTTGCAGGGGCTGGAACACCTCCTCCAGGGCTGCCACCAGGGCGCGCATGCGGCCCGTCTTCTGCACGTCCGGGTGCAGCACCATCCAGATGTCGATGGGATCGTGCTGGTCAGGCAGCAGGCGCACCAGGGCGGGATCCTCCTCGGCGAGGAAGGTGGAGAGCAGGGCGATGCCGAGCCCCTGCCGGGCGGCGGCCATCAGCACCAGCTGGGCATTGCTCTGCAGGACCACGTTGGGTTCGTGGAGCGGTTCGCCGCACAGACTCAGCCAGTGACGGGCCACCAGCTCTCTGGGAAAGAGCAGCAGGTCGTGCTCTTGCAGTGCCTGACCCGAGCGGGGCGTGCCCCGCCTGGCCAGGTAGTCGGGAGAGGCGTAGAGCCCCATCTTGATGGTGGCGAGCCGTTTGACCACGAGATCTCCCTGCTCGGGGCGCACGCTGCGAATGGCGAGATCCGCCTCCTGATTGGGGATGTCGCTCACGCTGACGGCGGTCAGCAACTTGAGGCGGATGCCGGGGTGGCGCTGGCGCAGCAGGGTGAACGCGGGCAGCACGAAGCCCTGAGCCAGGGTATCCGTGGTGGCGATGCAAACCTCCCCTTCCAGCTCCCCCAGGCTCGCGGTGCGCATCATGGCCAGGGCCGCCTGCGCCATGGCCTCGGCCTGGGGTAGCAGCGCTTCCCCCAGGGGGCTGGGGCGATAGTGTCTGGGGGTGCGGATAAACAGCTTGGCCCCCAGCTGCTGCTCGAGCAGGGTGATCCGTCGCCCGACGGTGGCCTGATCCACCCCGAGCTCGAGTCCGGCCTGCCGCAGGCTGCCCCGCCGCGCCAGGGCCAGGAAGAAGCGGGCATCGTCCCAGTTGATCATGCTTGCTCCTCACTCAAGCAGAACGCCCGATTGGCGCCGCAATATTAGATGCCAGCGGGGGTGGCAGCACAAGGGGATAGACCGGGTCCGGTGCGTGCCTGCGGCTCCCCGGCCAAGGGCGCGCGCCACCTCGACGTGATGCAGGATTGAGTCGGCGTGATGCAGAACTGCCGCAGTCCGGGGTGGGCGGGATCGCTATGATGTCGCTCCCGATTGCGGTTTCATTCGTCTGCCACTGGAGTGTCCATGTCTGTCTCAAGCGTCCCGGCTTGCGAGCCAGGTCAGGTTGTCCATCCTCGTCTGCGCTGGTTTCTCTCCCTCGCCCTGATGTCGGCCCTGCTCAACAGCAGCGTGCCTACCCCGCTCTATCCCCATTATCAGGCGGCGCTGGCTCTGAGCGATCTCGGCCTCAGCCTCATCTATGGCGGCTATGCGGGGGGCGTGCTCATCGCCTTGTTCGGGGTGGGCAACCTGGCGGGACGCGTGGCGGATCTGCGCACCCTGATCCTGCCTGCCCTGGTGGCGGTCGGGGGCGGGGCCCTGCTCTTCTCCCTGGCCGACAGCTTCTGGGCCCTTTTGCTGGCGCGGCTGCTGGCCGGGATTGGCACGGGCAGCCTGACCGGCGCCGCCAATGTGGCGCTGCTGCGTTTTGGCCCCAGGGATGGGGGCAAGCGGGCGGCGCTTAGCGCCACATTATCGTTCACCGTCGGGCTGGCCCTTGGCCCCGTGTTCAGCGGGCTGGCGCTGCAGCAGGATCTCTACCCGACCACGCTGCCGTTTCTGCTGATCCTGGGGATGGCGGCCTGCGCCATCGGAGGGCTGGTGTTGAGCTGGCCCGAAGGGGGAAGGGCGACGGAGGCCGCCCCGAGCGGGCAGGGTGGCGGATCCCTGGGGGAGGGGCTCAGGGCCACGGGGGCCGGGTTTTTTCTTTGCGCCCTGGCGCTCTTCACCGCCTGGGCGGTGGCGGCCAGCTTGCTGGCCATGGGTCCCAAGGTGGTGAGCGAGATGCTGGGCATGACGGATCTGGGGCTGTTCGGCTATCTTGTCGCGGCCTATCTGGTCTTCTCCGGGCTTTGCCAGCTCTGGGCCCGTCGCCTCGATGCCCGCCATACCCTGCAAAGCGGCGTGCTGGCCCTGGCGCTGTGCGTGCTGCTCTTTGCCGGGGCCGTTCACGGCCTGCCCAGCTGGCTGGCGGGACTCGGGCTGCTGGTGGCGGGCTATGCCCAGGGGGCCGTGTTCGTGGGCAGTGCGACCCTGATCAATCGCATCGCGCCCCCGGCCAGCCACGCGCGGCTGCTCTCCCTCTTCTATGTGATCGCCTATGTGGCGAACTGGGTACCCGTGTTGCTGGGCTGGGTGAGCGACGGGGCCGGTCTTGGCGTCGCGCTGGATCTGCTCTTCGTCGGCAGCACCCTGACAAGCCTGGGGCTGGCCTGGGCGGTGTCTCGGCGGCGCTTCGAGCCCGCTGTGTGACAGGGCATCACCCATCGACCAGGACGACGCTCCCGGCATCCAGGTGGTGCATCCACTCCCGCAGGATCAGCAGGGCGGCGGCGATGCGCTTCTCCCTCGGCAACTGGGCCGATGCCAAAGGATCCCCCTCCACCATGGCGGCAAGCTGGCCGAACAACCGCTCAATGTTTTCCCGGCTCTGCACCCGGTTGCCTAGCACCTCGGCCAGGGGCTCCGGGCTTTGCAGGTGCAGCACGGGGTGGGGCGGGATCCGTGCCGCGAGGGGCATCAGTACATCCTCCACCACCATGATGGCCTGCTCAAGTTCCAGGGGCGTCGGTGGATCCCGGCGAAAGGGTCCCGGGGTCAGGGCATCGAGCCCCAGTGTCAATGCAAATGTCTGGCTGGTGCCATCGGCCGCGGTGAGCGCGACCTGGCTTCGGGTATTGCCCAGGCTCAGCAAAATGGTGTCGTGATGCTCTCTGGTCATCTGATGTGCTCCCGGCGTTGGATGCCCCATGGATACACCCGCACAGGGCGGATTGGCGAGTCATTTCGCCCCCCATTCGGGCATCAGGGGTTGCAAAGATTCCCATGAGTGGCAATCTGGACGTCCAAACGTCTTTGAAGGAGCCCTGACATGGATATTCGTATCGTCCCCCGCGCCCTCGTGCTCGCCCTTTCTCTGGTGGGGGCGAGTGCCCTTGCCAACGAGGCTCTGGTGTTCCAGACCGACTTCGGTCTCAAGGATGGCGCCGTCTCGGCCATGAAGGGGGTCGCCTTCGGGGTGGACCGCACCCTGCCGCTCCATGACCTGACCCACGAGATCCCGGCCTACAACATCTGGGAAGCCTCCTACCGCCTCTATCAGACCCTGCAATACTGGCCCGCGGGCACCGTCTTCGTCAGCGTGGTGGACCCCGGTGTCGGCACCGAACGCAAGTCGGTGGTACTCAAGACCAGGAGCGGCCACTACATCGTCAGCCCGGACAACGGCACCCTGACCCTGGTGGCGGAGCACTTGGGCATCGAGGCGGTGCGCCAGATAGACGAGAAGACCAACCGCCTCAAGGGCTCCGAGAAGTCCTATACCTTCCACGGCCGCGACGTCTACGCCTACACCGGCGCGCGCCTCGCCTCCGGTGCCATCAGCTTCGAGCTGGTGGGGCCTCTGCTGCCCGCCGAGGTGGTGACCATCCCCTATCAGCCCGCGGTGGCCGAGCAAGACGGTACCCTGAAGGGCACCATTCCGATCCTGGACGTGCAGTACGGCAACGTCTGGACCAATATCGACGATAGCCTGCTGACCAAGGCGGGTATCCACAAGGGGGACAACGCCTGCATCAGGATCAGCGAAGGGGATGCGCTGAAATACGAGGGCAAGGCCCCCTACGTCAGCAGCTTTGGCGATGTGCCGGAGGGCCAGCCCCTGGTCTACCTCAACAGCCTGTTGCAGGTGTCGGTGGCCCTGAACATGGACAGCTTCGCCGCCAAACATCAGGTGCAATCCGGCGCCAACTGGCATATCAGCCTGAAGAAGTGCAACTAGACGCTGCCATCGGGCGCTATCCGGTACAAACGGGCATATCAGCCTGAAGAAGTGCAACTAGACGCTGCCAGCGGGTGCAATCCGGTATAAACGGCATATCAGCCTGAAGAAGTGCAACTAGACGCTGCCAGCGGGTGCTATCCGGTACAAACGGGCATAGCAGCCTGAAGAAGTGCAACTAGACGCTGCCAGCGGGTGCTATCCGGTACAAACGGGCATATCAGTCTGAAGAAGTGCGGATAGGGTTCAACCCTTCTGTCGGCGACATGTCTTTCGGGGCGGTGGGACTGGTGTCCACCGCCCCTTGTCGTTGGCGATGGCGTCTTGCCGGGCCAGCCGGTTATCTCATCATTTGTCATCCTCGTTTAATAAAGCGCTGCCATGCTGTGGCCGGACGCCGTGATGACGCAATGATTGCGCCGAGATAACAAGGAAAAGCCGATGAGCCGTTTTGACGAGAAAGACAGTGCCAACCACCCCCGCGAGCAGGAGCCGGCATTCAACCGCCTCATCGAGGCGGATCTCAGCCGCCGTGGCTTCCTCAAAGGGGTGGGCGCCGCCAGCATGGTGGCCTTCTTTGCCGCGAGCCCCGTGGCTCAGGCCGTGGCTGCCGCCACCCGGCCGCTGCTTGGCTTCCAGGCCGTGCCCGCCTCGGTGGCCGACACCATAGTGGTGCCGCCCGGCTACAAGGCCGAGGTGCTGATCGCCTGGGGGGATGCCCTGTTCGCCGACGCCCCCGCCTTTGCCCAAAGCAACGACGCCAAGGCTCAGGCCCGCCAGTTTGGCGACAACAACGACGGTATGAGCTTCTTCCCCCTGGGCCCGGATCGCGCCCTGCTCGCCGTCAACAACGAATACACCAACTACGAATACCTGTTTGAAGATGGTGGCAAGACCCTCAGTGCAGAGGCTGTCGCCAAGGCTCAGGCGGCCCACGGGGTCTCCCTGGTGGAGCTGGTGCGCATCGATGGCAAGTGGCAGGCCAACCCCAAGGGGGTCCTCAACCGCCGCATCACCGCCACGACCCCCATGACATTGAGCGGGCCGGCGGCGGGCCATGCCCTGCTCAAGACCCTGGCCGATCCCGAGGGGCGCACCGCCCTTGGCACCTTCAACAACTGCGCCAATGGCCAGACCCCCTGGGGCACCTACCTCACCTGCGAGGAGAACTTCAACGGCTACTTCGGCAGCGAGGGCAAGCCGGTGCTGGACCAGCGCGCCGCCCGCTACGGCCTGGCCGCCGAGGATGCAGGCTTTGGCTGGCACAAGTTTGACGAGCGGTTCGATCTCGCGAAGCATCCCCAGGAGCCGCACCGCTTCGGCTGGGTGGTGGAAATCGATCCCCGCGATCCCGCCTCCACCCCGAAGAAGCGTACCGCCCTTGGCCGCTTCAAGCATGAGAATGCGGCCTTCACCGTCAACCAGGATGGCCGCGCCGTGGTCTACCTCGGCGATGACGAGCGGGGGGAGCACATCTACCGCTTCGTCTCGAAGAACGGGGTGGCGCCGGGTAACGATCCTGCGAACCGGGATCTGCTGGACGAGGGCACCCTCTATGTGGCCCGCTTCGAGGCCAGGGAGGGGGAGCTCAAGGGCACTGGCCAGTGGCTGCCCCTGGTGCACGGCGAGCACGGCCTGACCCGGGAGAACGGCTTCGCCGATCAGGGGGAGGTGCTCATCTTCGCCCGGGAAGCGGCGACCCGGCTCGGCGCCACCACCATGGACAGGCCCGAGTGGGTGGCCGTGCATCCCCACAGGGCCGAGGTCTACTGCACCCTGACCAACAACAAGAACCGCGGCATCAAGGAGAACCAACCTCTGGACGGGGCCAACCCCAGGGCCGAGAACCCCTATGGCCAGATCATCCGCTGGCGCCCGATGGGGGACGATCACGGGAGCGACAGCTTCGAGTGGGATCTCTTCCTGCTGGCGGGCAACCCTGGCGTGCACAAGGAGGGGCTGATGGCGGGCAGTGCCAACATCCATCCGGACAACATGTTCAACAGCCCGGACGGCATCGGCTTCGACGAGGCGGGGCGGCTCTGGATCCAGACCGACGGCGACTACTCCAACGAGAAGCAGTTTGCCGGCATGGGCAACAACCAGATGCTGTGCGCCGATCCCGCGAGCGGCGAGGTGCGCCGCTTCCTGACCGGCCCTGTGGCCTGCGAAATAACGGGCCTCACCTTCACGCCTGACTGGCGCACTCTGTTCGTCGGGGTGCAGCACCCGGGTGAGGAGGGGGCGCCCTCCCATTTCCCGGACGGCGGCACCGCCATTCCCCGCTCCGCTGTGTTGCGGATCACCCGGGACGATGGCGGCATCATCGGCGCCTGATGGCCCGGGGTAACCGACTGGCCCGTGATGACAAGAGCCGCCTTCGTGAAGTGAACCCCATTTATTGGACACGTTAGCTGGCGGATGACATGGCCTGAGTTCGGTACTGTACCGGGCTCAGGCCGTTTAGTTTTACTTTGAGCCGTTCATGGTTGT
>NZ_JAPCIZ010000079.1:0-17821 GCF_027707725.1 Aeromonas sp. QDB25
GCTCAACTGGCGTTGGAGCCTTGCCAGCTTGGTCTGATTGGTTTTGAAGCTGTTGACGGGCTCAAACACCGTGCCATCTGACAGGGTTGCGAGCTTGGCGATCCCCGCATCCAGCCCGACCATTGAGCCGGAGGGGTGAATTGGCTCGGACGTCTCCTGCTCGACCTGAAAGGAGATATACCAGTGCCCGGCTGCTTGGCTGACGGTCGCGTTTTTAATTTTTCCTGCAACTGGCTGGGACTGGCGAAACTTGACCCACGCCAGCCCGGCAGGAAGCTTCACGCGACCTTTTTCAAGGCGGCAATACTTGTCAAAGTTGACGAAGCGGATTGAGTCGCGGTTGTCGCTTTTCTTCTTGAAAACGGGAGCCTTGGCGGCGAGTTTTTTATCAAAGCAGCGCATCCACGCGCCGTGCAAGTCTTTGAGTTTCTGCTGGAGGTTGTCGGTATATGCCTCGGTCAGAAAGGCCATTTCTGGGTCTTTCTTCCAACTGGTGAGCATCCGGTTCAGCTCAAAGGCAGAAGGCAGTTTTTCGCCAGCATCCAGAATGCGTTTGGTTTCTGCCAGCCCGTGATTCCAGACATAACGAGCACAACCGCCCAACTGGCGCAGGCGTTGCGCTTGTTGTTCGGTCGGTTCGAGTCGGAATTTGTAGGCTTTCAGAATTTGCATTTATCACTCAGTGTGCAGCATTATTACCATATCTATTAAGCCCGATTGAGTGACAGAATGCAATTCACTAAAATTAATAAATCACGCCATGCGGCCTACGCTTTGCACGTACATTTGGTGTTTATCACCAAGTATCGAAAGCCGATATTGGGGGATCTGCATCACGCTTCCTTCGGTCAGTGTGCGGCAGAGGTTTGCAGAGATTTTGGTGCGGAACTGAAAGAGTGTGACGGAGAGGCTGATCATGTTCACATGCTGATAGAGTACGGCCCAACAGTGCAGCTATCGGTGCTGGTGAACTCGTTAAAGGCGGTCACATCAAGGCGACTGCGTAATGAATTTCTGGACTTGAGGGGTGCTTACAGCAAACCCGTACTCTGGTCACGCTCTTACTTTGTGGGCTCTTGCGGCGGTGCGCCGTTAGAGGTGATCAAGCAATACATTCAAAACCAGCGGGGCTGACGCCCCGGCGAAATTCCCCTCCCACCTACGTCGGAGGGAGTCCCCTTTCGCATTTAAGATGGAGAGGAAGGGGAGCACATTGACCGCATGCTGATCCATCAGGACCCGCACCTCGCCGCCGAGCAGGGCCCCCATGCGCACCAGATTGAAACCGTAGAGCAGGATGTTGACCACGGTGAACACCAGCACCGCAGGCAGATAGTCAGGGTAGCCATGGCGCCATATGAGCCAGACAATTACCGCCCCCACCATCATGTAGCTCAGGCAGGCCAGCAGCACCCGGGGGGCCATCTTGTCGTTGAAGATGACGCTCCAGCAGAGGATCAGAAGATAGACCAGCATGAAGAGGGTGAATGCCCGCCAGTTTGGCGGCTCCCCGAAGAAGCGCTGGATGGCGAGTGGCATCAGGGCGAGGCAGAAGGTGATGAGCAGGTTGGCCAGCCAGATCCCCGCGATATGGGGAAAATGCCTGCATGAAGAAGAGCGATTGCGCCGCCAGGGCACAGAGGCTGGACCACCACCAGAGCCCGAGACCGGGTATTTCCCTATGGGTCGACCAGATGATGGAGAGGGTGATGAATCCCAGGCTGTAGCCCCCGAGGGCCATCAACATCAGGGTAAATACGTCCAGATTGAGCAGAATTGAGGCGTCCATTCCCGAACCTTCCAATGGGGATGGCTGAGTATATGGGAAGCCCATGACAAGACACAGAGGGAGCCTATGGGCCGGGCAAAAATATTTGCCCGACTCGCACGCCCTACTCCCCGTGAAGCGTGCCGGACAACGCCCTGTCTGTGCCCGGATTTTCCACCGAGACGGCCGCCGGATATTTTGCACTTGAACCGGCGCCATTAGATAGATATGTTGTTTTCATGTGGTTTTATGAGTCACCACGAGGGATAAAAGTCTCCATAACTTATTGAGTCTTCTGGCACAAACAGGTTTTGGTACATTTTTCATCCAGCGAACCATTCATAGAATCTCATATGGGGCTTTTGCCCCGACCAAGACAATAATCCTGTCTTGCCTGCTGCCGGATGCAGCAGTCTCTTGTGCCATGGAGTCGCACGGGAGCAGGTTCAAGGCTGACCACATTTACGACAGAGACGTCATTTATGATCAAAAAACTCATTCTCTCTACCCTGCTGCTGTGCGGGCTGGCCAACGCCGCGCCCACTTCCACCCTGGATGCCGTGCTGGAGCGCGGTGTGCTGCGGGTCGGCTTCGATGCCGGCTATCAACCCTTCGAGATGACCAACAAGCAGGGCCAGTACATCGGCTTTGACGTGGATCTCGCCAAGATGGTCGCCAAGGAGATGGGCGTGAAGGTGGAGTTCGTCAACACCGCCTGGGACGGCATCATCCCCGCGCTCTTGACCGACAAGTTCGACGTCATCATGGGCGGCATGACCGTCACTCCCCAGCGCAACCTGCGCGTGAACTTTGCCGATCCCTACATCGTCGTCGGCCAGACCATCGTGCTTCGCAAGGACAAGGCGGGCGAAATCAAATCCTTCCAGGACCTCAACGATCCCAAATACAAGATCGCGGTCAAACTCGGCACCACCGGCGAGCAAGCGGTCAAGCGCATGATCCCCAAGGCCACCCTGCTGCAGTTTGAAACCCAGGATGACGCCAAGCTGGAAGTGATCAACGGCAAGGTGGATGCCTTCGTCTACGACCTGCCCTACAACGCCATCTTCGCGTCCCAGAACCAGGGCGCCGTGGTGCACCTCGACAAGCCGTTCACCTTCGAGCCGCTGGCCTGGGCCATCCGCAAGGGGGATCAGGACACCCTCAACTGGTTCAACAACTACCTGCGCCAGATCAAGGGCGACGGCAGCTACGACCGTCTCTACAAGAAGTGGTTTGAATCCACCGCCTGGCTGAACCAGCTCAAATAACCTCTCAAAGGGGCGGCATGCCGCCCCTTCACGCAGACTCCCCACACGATAACGACAAAAGAGGTTGTGACAGTGATCAACCCCAAACTCACAAGACAGATGGAAAAACAGCCCAATCAGCTGCTCTGGCACGGGATCTTCCTGCTGCTGGTGCTGGCCGCCATTTTCGGCATCTACAAGGCCGTGCAGGCAGTGGATTACACCTGGCGCTGGGAACGCATTCCCCAGTACATCGCCTATCAGGCAGAACAGAAACACTATGCCGAGTTTGACGGCACCGTGGTCGCGGACAAGGGACAGCTCTTCCTGCAAGACGATCTCGACCCCAGCCGCCGTCAGGCCATCGCACCCAAGGGCTCCCAGCTGGCTGAAGGGGATACCGTCTTCCTCGGCGATACCCTAGATGTGCAACTGAGCTGGACCGCCGGCCCCATTGCCTGGGGAGTCTGGGTCACGGTCAAGCTCTCCCTGGTGGCGGGCATCTTCGCCATCCTGCTTGGCACCCTGGCCGGGCTCGCCCGCCTCTCCCCCAATCCGGCCCTGCGCAACCTGGCCGTGACCTATGTGGAGCTCATCCGTGGCACCCCGTTGCTGGTGCAGATCTTCATCGTCTATTTCTTTATCGGCACCGTGCTGAACCTCGACCGATTCACCGCTGGTGTGGCGGCGCTCGCGGTCTTCACCGGCGCCTACGTGGCGGAAATCGTGCGCGCCGGCATCAGCTCCATTCACAAGGGGCAGATGGAAGCGGGCAGAAGCCTTGGCATGACCTCGGCCCAGACCATGCGCTACGTCATCCTGCCCCAGGCCTTCAAACGGGTGCTGCCACCGCTCGCGGGTCAGTTCATCAACCTCATCAAGGACTCCTCTCTGGTCTCCGTCATCTCCATCACGGATCTCACCAAGGCGGGGCGCGAAGTGGTCAGCTCCACCTTCAGCCCGTTCGAGGTGTGGTTCACCGTGGCTCTGCTCTATCTGGTGCTGACCGGCACTCTCTCCTTTCTGGTGCGTCGTCTGGAGGTGAAATATGCGCGCAGCAACTGATCCCGTTATCAAGGCGCCATCGGTGTCGAAATGTTCTGCCATCACCGGCACTCACTGCCCCTTCCCGGTGCGTCGTCTGGAGGTGAACTATGCGCGCTGCAACTGATCCCATCATCAAGGCGACCGGTGTAGAGAAGTTCTACGGCACCGAGGTGCACGCCCTGAAAAACGTCAGCACCCAGGTGGCCGAAGGGGAAGTGGTGGTGATCGTGGGGCCGAGCGGCTCAGGCAAGTCCACCTTCCTGCGCACCCTCAACCAGCTGGAGACCATCAACGATGGCAATATCGTGGTCGACGGCATCAGCCTCACCGAACCCGGGGATGTCAACAAGCTGCGGGAAGAGGTGGGCATGGTGTTCCAGTCCTTCAATCTCTTCCCTCACCTGACGGTGCTGGACAACATCACCCTGGCCCCCCAGAAGGTGAGAGGGCTCTCTCGCCAGGAGGCTGAGGAGCGGGCCAAGGCCCTGCTGCTCAAGGTCGGTCTCTCCAACAAGGCCCAGAGCTACCCCTCCCAGCTCTCCGGCGGCCAGCAGCAGCGGGTGGCCATCGCCCGGGCGCTCGCCATGCAGCCGCGCATCATGCTGTTTGACGAGCCCACCAGCGCCCTCGACCCCGAAATGGTGGGAGAGGTGCTGGACGTCATGAAGGGGTTGGCCCGCGAAGGGATGACCATGGTGGTGGTGACTCACGAGATGGGCTTTGCCCGGGAAGTGGCGGACAGGGTGCTCTTCATGGAGAGCGGCGAGCTGCTGGTGGACGAGAAACCCGCCGACTTCTTCGACAATCCACCCTCCCCGCGCCTGCGCCAGTTCCTGAGCCAGGTGCTATAACCCGCGATGCACCAACACGAAGAGGGAGCCCATGGCTCCCTCTTCTATGCTTGCCTTCTTCACTCCCCCAGATCATCTCCCTGGTGCATTCCTTTTCGCAGCCTCTTGCCATCGGGTTGTCACCACGCCAACGAGCAAGGATGTTAATGAAATTTTAAATTCATCCGGTATGCTGACATCCAACTGGTCCAACCGGATGGCTCACATGGATGTGCAACTGCTCCTGCTCTACCTCTCGCCCCTCTTTCTGGTCTTCATCGGCTGGGAGATGCTCTACCTGCGAAAACACGGCGCCGCCTATCCCACGGCGGGTTACCAGTGGAAGGATCTCTTCGCCAATGCCACCCTGGCACTGATGCATCAGGGGGGCGATGCCCTGGCAGCCATTGCCATTGCCATTGCCATCGCCTATCTCTATGACACCCTTTGGGGCTGGCGACTATTCGATATCGAACTGAACCTCTGGAGCCTTTTGCTGCTCTTTCTGTTGCAGGATCTCTGCTACTGGCTGTTCCACTTCGCGAGCCACCATGTGCGCTGGCTCTGGGCCTACCACGTGGTGCACCACAGCTCGGAGCGGCTCAACCTCTCCACCGCCTTTCGCCAGAGCCTGATGTATCCGGTCTCCGGCATGTGGCTGTTCTGGATCCCCATGATCCTCATCGGCTTCCCCCCCGAGGCGGTGGTGGCCACCGTACTCTTGAGCCTGGGTTTTCAGTTCTTCGTCCACACCCAGGTGGTGGGCAAGCTGGGCAAACTTGAATGGATCTTCAACACCCCCTCCCACCACAGGGTGCACCACGCCAGCAACGCCAGATACATCGATCGCAATTTCGCCGGCGTGCTCATCATCTGGGACCGGCTGTTTGGCACCTTCGTGGAAGAAGACTTGGGCGAGCCGTGCCGTTTCGGCATCACCAAGCCAATCCACAGCTTCAACCCCCTCACCCTCACCTTCCACGAGTGGCGCGACATGCTGCAAGAGGCCCGGGGCCTCCCCTGGCGGCAAAAGCTCGCCGTGTTGTTTGGCAAACCGGCGGGCCCCACCAGCGGTTGACCCACCGACCAGGATAAAAAAAAAGAGCGCCCAGGGGCGCAATGCTGTTCAGATAAGCACATTTTTGACTAATTATTCATAAATGCGACTTGAGTTGGGGGAGCAAGGCTGTTTCCAGTCGATGTTCCTTCAGCCTTTATCCAGCGTGGCTTGCAATAGAAAGAGGGAGGCATCATGCCTCCCTCATTTTTTAGCCCTGATACTACGTGGACTGGAACTCAAATTCTCTTAAGTGAACAGCATTGCGCCCAGGGGCGCTCTTTTTCATGACAGGGACACCCCCGGGTCAGACGTGAACGAAGGACCAGACGGCGGGGATCAGGCTCAGCAGCGTCACCCCGGCCAGCAGCCGTTCGCGCCCGCTGAGCCGCTGTTCGGCGCCGAGCTGGCGACGGCTGTAGAGAAACAGCAGCAGACCCGGCCCGTAAAGCAGAAGCGACAGCAGCAGGTACTCCACCCCGGCGGCGTAGAGCAGCCAGAAACCATAACCGCTCGACACCAGCGCCACCACCCGCATCAGGCCGCGGCCCTGCCCACCCTTGCCACTGAAGACCAGCTTGAGCAGGAAGAGGCCGATGAGCAGGTAGGGCACCAGGATCATGGAGGTGGAGATGAGCAGCAGGTTGGTATACCCCTTGCCAAGCAGCCACACCAGCAGCAGGCAGCCCTGCACCGTCAGGCTGGTAAGCCAGAGCGAGGCGATGGGGGTGCCGTTGCGGTTCTCACGCCGGAAGATGGCCGGGAAGGCCCCGTGACGCGCCGCGCTGAACGGCACCTCGGCCGAGAAGAGGGTCCAGCTCACGTAGGAGGCGAGCACCGACACGATGAGGCCGGCGCTGATGAGCAGCTTGCCCCAGGAACCCGTCATCTGGGCCATCAGTCCCGCCATGGAGGGGTTGGGCAGGGCCGCAAGCTCCGGGCGGCTCAATATTCCAAGCGCCAGCACCGAGATGAGCACATAGAGCAGCAGCGCCAGCACCACGCCGAGCACGGTGGCGGTGCCCACATCCCGCTTGTTTCTCGCCCGGGCCGAGAGCACCGCTGCCCCTTCGATGCCGGTGAAGACCCAGAGGGTGATGAGCATGGTGTTACGCACCTGCTCGGAGACCGGTACCGCCAGGGTGCTGCCCTCCTGATCCGCCGCAAAGGTGACCGGATCGAACCAGTAGCAGGCGAACAGGATGAACAGCAGCAGCGGCAGGCTCTTGGCCAGGGTCGCCACCAGATTGAACAGGGCCGCCTGCTGTACGCCTCGGGCCACCAGCAGGTGCACCGCCCAGAGGATGCAGGACTCGCCGATGAAGGCCGCCAGGGTGTTGCCCTCGCCAAACCAGACCCGCTCCGGCGTGTCGACGAAGCTGCCCAGCGCCGCGAAGGCGATCACCAGATAACCCACCACGCCGATGGTGGCACAGAGCCAGTATCCCCAGGCGGAGAAGAACCCCACCAGCTCGCCAAAGCCTGCCCGGGCATAGCTGTAGATGCCGCCGTCGAGCTCGGGTTTGAGCCGCGACAGGTAGAGGAAGCTCATGGCCAGCGCCAGTATGCCGACCCCGGTGACGGCCCAGCCGATCAGCACGGCGCGGGCGCCCGCCACATCGGCCATGTTCTGGGGCAGGCTAAAGATGCCGGCCCCCACCATGGAGCTGAACACCAGCGCCGTGAGGGACCAGAGCCCGATCTTGCTCTCTTTCATGGGCGCTCCTTAACGCAGCCGGCTGGCCAGCGCCTCGATGTGTTCCGGGCCGATGCCGCAGCAGCCGCCGATGAGGTTTGCCCCGGCTCTGCGCCAGCGCTCGGCCCAGCCGAGGTAATCCAGCGGCCCCAGATCGCCACGGATCTCGTCCAGACCGTCATTGGCAGTCGCCTCCTTGGGCTGGGGCGGGAAGGCGTTGGCATAGGCGCCGAGGCGAACGTCGGTGCGCCCCTGAACCTGCAACGCGGCGACGGCCACCTTGAGCGCCCCTTCAATCACCTCGGGCTGGCAGCAGTTGAACAGGATGGCATCCACCCCGGCCGACGCCAACGCGGTCACGGCATCCGCCACCCGCTCGCCGGAGCGCAGGGTGGGCTCACTGCCCGGCGCCTCGTCTTCCAGAGTAAAGGAGACCCAGAACGGCTTGCCGTCCTCGGGCAGCAGGGCCTTGAGGGCCAGGGGCTCGGCGATGAGGCTCATGGTCTCCGCCAGCCAGAGATCCACATGGGGTGACAGGGCACGGATAAGCGGTGTCGCCAGCTCGCTCACCCGCTCGGCCTGATAGAGGTCCGCACGATAGGAGCCAAAGAGCGGCGGCAAGGAACCAGCCACCTTGACGGCTCCCCCCTGCTCGTCGGCCACGTCTCGGGCCAGTTGCCCGGCCAGAGCCGCAAGTGCCTCCCCTTGGGCGGCAAAGCGTGCCTCGCCGATATGGAAGGGCACCAGGGCATAGCTGTTGGTGGTGATCACCCGGGCACCGCTCGTCGCATAGGCCTGGTGTACCTCGCGCACCGTCTCGGGCGCTTCCATCAACGCCAGTGCCGACCACTCCGGTTGACGGAACGGCGCACCACGCCGCGCCAGTTCACGGCCCATACCGCCATCGAGTACCCACAAATCCTGCTTGTCCATCTCTGTCTCTCTGCGTCTCCCCGCCATGACGGGTATTTATTGTGTGAAACCACATTAAGCCATCAAAACATCTAGACGGCTAGAAATCCCAAATATCATGACCCAAAGTAGAACAAGAGGCAATCGGGGGCTACGAACAAATCCGGGCAAGCTCAGGATGATGGCGGCAAAGGGAGGTCTCCCCGGCACAGGCATCACCTGGCCAGGCACTGAAACGACAAGAGGCCACCCCGGGGGGTGGCCTCTTGTGAAACAGGGGATCAAGGCGGGCACAGCCGCCGATAACCAGGGGCTCAGCGCCCGGCCAGCACCCGCTTGGTCTGCTTGACCCAGTCGGAGACCCGGCCCTGCTGGGGATAGCCCTGCCAGATCTGCTCCCACTGGGCGGGGCTGAGGGGGCGGCCCAGCCGACGCTGCACCCCGGCATAGAGGTAGTCGTGGGCCGTGGTGCGTGCCTGGGCCGAGGTGAGGAACTTGGCAACAGGGTCAGTGAGACGCACGTCCCTCATGCCGAGCAGCGGATAGTCGCTGTGCACCGCCGCCAGCATGGTCTCGCGCATGGCGGATTCGATGTAACCCCGGGCAAACAGGGCGGTGACCGATTCAAGCGACCCTTGATCCGGGCCGTGATACTCCTCGTCGAACACCGGGCTGGGCTCTGCCACGGCGCTTTGCACCACCGCATCGGGATCCTGCTGCGGGACCACCACGGCAGGCTGGGGAGCGACGGGTTTGGCAGGCGTCACCGGCTTGCGCGGTGCGCTCTGGCTGCAGGCACCCAGTGCCAGGGCGAGCGCCACACAGGCCAGCGCACGGGAATGAGTATTCATCTTCATGATTGCTAACGAACTCCTTTAGGATTCCTGAGCGGGCTTCTCATTGCTCGCAGGTTCTACCCGGGTGACCAGCAACTGGTCAATCTTGTAACTGTCGATGTCCACCACTTCGAACTTGTAACCGGCATATTTGACCGAGTCGGTGCGCTTGGGGATCTTGCGCAGCATGTACATGATGAAACCGGCGATGGTCTCGTAGTTCTGGTTTTCCGGGAACTCCTCGATGTCGAAGGCGCGCATCACGTCGGAGATGGGGGTCACCCCGTCCACCAGCCAGGAGTTCTCGTCCCGCTGGACGATCTGCTCTTCCACCACGTGGGTGGCCCACTCCCCCATGACGGTACTCATCAGGTCATTCATGGTGACGATGCCCACCACCAGGGCGTATTCGTTCATCACCACCGCAAAATCGCCGCGATGGTTCTTGAAGTATTCCATTGCCTCGTAGAGGTTGAGGGTGTCGGGAATGATGATGACGTTCTGCACCAGGGAGCCGCTGTTGAGATCGATGCTCTGGCCGCTGATGACGCGGATCAGCAGCTCCTTGGCATCCACGAACCCCTTGATGCTGTCGAGGTTGTGGTCGCACACCAGGAACTTGTTGTGGGGGTGCTCGGCGATCTTCGCCTTGATGCTCTCCTCCCCCTCTTGCAGGGTGAAGTAGATGAGGCTCTCCCGCGCCGTCATGGCGGAAGTGACACCCAGAGACTGGAGCTCGAACACGTTCTCGATGAGCTGGTGCTCCTCGCGCTGGATGACACCGGCTTCGGCACCTGCATCCATCACCGCATAAATATCGTCGGAGGTGATCTCGTCGTTGCGCACCATGGAGATGCGCATCAGCCGGAACAGGCCGTTGGCCATGCCGTTGAACAGCCACACCAGCGGCATCAGCAAGGTGACGCACAGCATCATGGGACGCACCACCACCACAGCGATCCGCTCGGGCATGGTCATGGCAAGGCGCTTGGGCATCAGGTCCGCTATCAGGATGAACATGCCGGTGACGAAGACAAACGAGGCCGCAGAGCTAATCTGGCCGAGCCAGGGCCCCTGGTAGAAGCCGGCAATCAGCTCCCTGATGGCGGGATTGAGGGCGGATTCCCCCAGGATACCGCCGAGGATGGCGACGGTATTGAGGCCTATCTGCACCACGGTAAAGAAGTTGCCCGGCTGGGCCTGCAATGCCAGCACCTTCTCGGCGTGGCGGTTGCCCTCGTCGGCCATCACCTGCAACTTGATCTTGCGGGAGGCGGCAAGGGAGATCTCGGAGAGTGAGAAGAACACGCTGCCGGCGACCAGCAGCATCAGAAAGAACAAACTATCGGCAAAACTCATGATTAACCTATTGCTACAGCCGCCTTAGCACAAGACGGCAAACTGGGCCCGGGAAACCGGACCGTGACTCCATCCGGGACTCACACAGGGGCCATATTCTAGCAGAAAAGCGCCCGCCGGGTGGCGTTATCTTGAACTGCCGTGCCATGCAATGAAAAAGGCGCTCAAAGCGCCTTTTTATTCAATCAGAGTTGGATTCCCGTCGTGCAGCCGCGACGGGAGCTCCACCCAAGGCGCCCCATCAGCCCTTGCCCAGCAGATCGCTCAGGTCATCGGCCTTGGTGTGACGCACATCCTTGCCCTTGACGTAGTAGACGATGTACTCGCAGATGTGCTGGCAGCGATCCCCGACCCGCTCGATGGCCCGTGCCGCCCAGAGCACGTTGAGCACCTGGGGGATGGTGCGGGGATCTTCCATCATGTAGGTCATCAGCTCGCGGATAATGGACTCGTATTCGCGGTCCACCTTGTCATCTTCCTTGTAGACCGCCAGGGCTGCATCCAAATCCATGCGGGCGAAAGCGTCGAGCACGTCGTGGAGCATCTTGATGGTGCGACGCCCCATGTTCTCCAGCGACACCAGCGGCGGCTGCGGCTTGTTGGCGTTGTCGGTCAGCATGCGGGCAATCTTGTCCGCCACGTCGCCGATCCGCTCCAGATCCGTAATGGTCTTGATGATGGCCATCACCAGCCGCAGGTCGGACGCGGTGGGCTGACGCTTGGCGATGATGCGGGTGCACTCCTCGTCGATCGCCACTTCCATGGCGTTGACCTTGTGGTCGTTGGCCACGATCTTGCGCGCCGCATCCAGATCCTGGCCATGGATGGCGGCGATGGCGTCGGTGAGTTGCTTCTCCACCAGCCCCCCCATCACCAGTACCTGATTGCGCACGCTCTCAAGCTCGGCATTGAACTGACCGGAGATGTGTTTGTTGAGGTTCATATTGTCCATACCAGTAATCCTTGTTGCTCCGATTATGCCTTAGCCGTTGAACTGACTGCCAATCTGTTTGTTGATGCCCATCTTGCTCATCTTGCTCATCTCAATCACCGGCATCCCTTAGCCGTAACGACCGGTAATGTAGTCTTCGGTCTTCTTCTTGGCCGGGGTGGTGAAGATTGTGTTGGTATTCGAATACTCGATGAGTTCCCCCATGTACATGAACGCGGTCTGATCCGAGACCCGCGCCGCCTGCTGCATGTTGTGGGTTACGATCACCACGGTGAACTGGCTCTTGAGCTCGTTGATGAGCTCCTCGATGGTGAGGGTGGAGATGGGGTCCAGCGCCGAGGTCGGTTCATCGAGCAACAGCACTTCCGGCTCGATGGCGATGGCACGGGCAATCACCAGACGCTGCTGCTGACCGCCGGAGAGACCAAAGGCGTTGTCATGCAGACGATCCTTCACTTCCTCCCACAGGGCGGCACCGCGCAGGGAACGCTCGGCGGCCTCGTCCAGGGTACGGCGGTCGTTGATGCCCTGCAGGCGCAGGCCGTAGACCACGTTCTCGTAGATGGACTTGGGGAAGGGGTTGGGGCGCTGGAACACCATGCCCACCTGACGGCGAAGGGCGGAGACATCCACGCTCTTGTCATAGATGTTGTGGCCGTGCAGTTGGATCTCCCCCTCGATGCGGCAGATCTCCACCAGATCGTTCATCCGGTTGATGCAGCGCAGCAAAGTGGACTTGCCGCAACCGGACGGGCCGATGAAGGCGGTGACCTGACCCTTGGGGATCTTCATGTTGACGTTGAACAGCGCCTGCTTGTTGCCGTAGTACAGGTTGAGATCCTTCACCTCCAGCGCAGTCTGCTCCGGGGTCAGGTTGAGCAGGTCGGTGGCGGTGTGCGGGGCCGAACTCGGTGTTACGTTGATCATCTGTTTACCTCAAATTCTCTTGGTGGCAGCGGGCAAACGTCTTGCCCGCTGCCGGAATATCTGGTTGGCAGGGAAGACCCCTGCCCGTCTCTGTAATGGCTGGATTAATGTTCCAGCGACCGGAATTTCTCGCGCAGGTGGTTACGAATACCGATCGCCGTCAGGTTGAGGCCGACGATCACCGTCACCAGCAGGAAGGAGGTGGCGTAGACCAGAGGACGCGCCGCCTCGACGTTCGGGCTCTGGAAGCCCACGTCATAGATGTGGAAGCCCAGGTGCATGAACTTGCGCTCCACGTGCAGGTACGGGAAGTTGCCGTCCATCGGCAACGTGGGAGCAAGCTTCACCACCCCCACCAGCATCAGCGGCGCCACCTCGCCCGCCGCACGGGCAATCGCCAGGATAAGGCCGGTCATGATGGCCGGGCTGGCCATGGGCAGCACGATGCGCCAGAGGGTCTCGGCCTGGGTGGCACCCAGCGCCAGCGAACCCTGGCGAATGGTGCTCGGGATCCGGGCCAGCCCCTCTTCGGTGGAGACGATCACCACCGGCAGGGTCAGGATGGCCAGGGTCAGCGCCGACCAGATGACACCAGGGGAGCCGAAGGTCGGGCTCGGCAGCGCTTCCGGGTAGAAGAGGCGGTCGATGCTGCCCCCCAGGGTGTAGACAAAGAAGCCCAGGCCAAACACGCCGTAGACGATGGAGGGCACCCCCGCCAGGTTGATCACCGCGATGCGGATGATCTTAGTCAGGCTGTTCTTGCCCGCATACTCGTGCAGGTAGACCGCCGCCACCACCCCGAGCGGGGTCACGATGATGGCCATCAGGATCACCATGAAGACGGTACCGAAGATGGCAGGGAAGACGCCGCCCTCGGTGTTCGCCTCCCGGGGGTCATCGGAGACGAACTTGCCAATCTGGTGGAACCAGTGACCCACCTTGGCCATCAGGCTCATGTCGTTGGGCCAGACTACATCCAGCACCCGGGACATCGGCATGGTCACCAGCTCGCCGCGCATGTCCTTGACGGTGATGCTGTCTCTGTCCGCCTGGGTACGCAGGGAGAAGAGCTCTTTCTCCAGCACCTGGTAACGGTCGTTGAGGGCCTGACGCTCGCTCGCCAGCTCGGCTTTAAGCTGATCGGTCAGCTTGTCATCCAGCTCGGCCTTGCGCTCTTTCAGGCGCAGGCGCTCCAGCTGATAGTTGATGCTGCCGATGGCCCCTTTTTGCAGGTCGTTGGCTTGGCTTGAGAGGCCGTTGGCACGGGCCAGCACCCGCTGCAAGGCGGGATGCAGATCCGTGGTCAGCTCCTGGCCATCTTCCTTCACCGAGGTGATGTAACCATAGAAGTTGCCGTTGGTGGCGCGTTCCACCATGGCGAGCTCCGCCGGCTGGGCGCGCGATTTGATATCGGTCTCCAGCACCCAGCGAAAGTCGAGGTCCACGAACTCCCGGTTGCCGGTCTTGACCAGATAACGGGTAATCTCTTCGCGATCCTCCCCTTCCAGCGCCTGGCCTGCGGCGCGCAGGCGCTCCACCGGCACCAGCTCCCGGTCGTTGATCTCGCCAATCAGGACGCTCTTGTTGCCGCTTGCATCTTCAAGTTGCCACTCATAGATGGGATGGGGCCAGAAATAGACCAGACCACGCCAGCCAATCAGCAACAACAGACCCAGTACGGCCACCAGACTCAGGCTGACGGCGCCCCCCGTCATCCAGATCCAGGGGGCCCCCGATTTAAACCACTTACCCATTGTCGATTCCTTAGTCCTTACAGAGAGCTGTACTTTTCACGCAACCGCTGGCGGACGAATTCGGCCAGGGTATTGAACAAGAAGGTGAACACAAACAGCACGAAGGCGGCGAGGAAGAGCACCCGGTAGTGGGAGCTGCCCACCTCCGATTCCGGCATCTCCACCGCGATGTTCGCCGCCAGGGTCCGCAGCCCCTGGAACATGGAAAAGTCCATGATGGGGGTGTTGCCGGTGGCCATCAGCACGATCATGGTCTCGCCCACGGCGCGGCCAAGGCCCATCATAACCGCCGAGAAGATGCCTGGGCTCGCGGTGAGGATCACCACCCGGCTCAGGGTCTGCCACGGGGTCGCCCCCAGCGCAAGCGAGCCCTGGGTCAGGTGCTTGGGCACCGAGAAGACCGCGTCTTCGGCGATGGAGAAGATGGTGGGGATGACCGCAAAGCCCATGGCGATACCGACCACCAGGGAGTTGCGCTGGTCAAACTTGATGCCCATGTCGTGGGTCAGCCAGATGCGCGAATCACCGTGCATGAAGGCGTTCTCGATGATGGGGCTCAGGGCGAAGGCGCCCCAACCGATGAACAGCAACACAGGGATGAGCAGGATGGCGTGCCAGCCTTCCGGCAGCCAGGTGCGGCCTCGCTCCGGCAGATAGTTCCACACTAGGTCGGTGAGCAGCATGCCCATGGGCAGCAGGATCAGCAGCAGGATCACCCCGGGCAGGGCCCCTTCGATGATGGGCGCAAGCCACAGACCCGCCAGGAAGCCGAGGATGACGGTCGGCAGCGCCGCCATGATCTCCACCGTCGGCTTGACGTATTTGCGCAGCCCCGCCGACATGAAGTAGGCGGTATAGATGGCACCGGCGACACCCAGGGGCACCGCGAACACCATGGCATAGAAGGAGGCTTTCAGGGTGCCGAACACCAGGGGCACCAGGCTCAGCTTGGCTTCGAAGTCGTTGCTGGCGGAGGTGGACTGCCACACGTACTGGGGCTCGGGATAGCCTTCATACCACACCTGTTGCCAGAGGGCAGACCAGGTTACCTCGGGGTGATCGTTCTCGACGTCAAAGACCTTGAAGTCATCCCCCTGCTGGGTCAACAGCAGGTTGTGGCGAGGAGAGATGGCAACGGCAGCCAGGTTGCCCCCGTCAATCTTCTCGCCAAGCAGCTTGGCTTCGCCGGTGGCATGGAAGAAGTTGATGGTGCCGTCGCTGCCTGCGCTGATGAAGCCCTTGCGAAAGTGCTCGGGGGTCAGCAGGGCGACCGGCGCGTCACCCTTGAAGTCACGGATCTGGGTGAACTGGCGCTTGCCATCCTTTGCCACCTCGAACCACTGGGAGATGACGCCGTTGTCGTTGCCCACCAGCAGGGAGGACGCACCGGAGAGCAGGGCCACCTGGGTCACGCTGGCATTGGGGGCGTTGATCTCCATGACATTGCGCAGGGAGATGTCGCTCAGGTTGTGGATGTCATAGACCGACAGGCGGTTGCCCTCGCGCACGAACAACAGGCGCAGGTTCGGGGTCAGCAGCATCTGGTCAACATGGCGTGGCAGGGACGGAATGGTGTAGGTCTGGCTGCTCCACTCGATTTCGCCGGAGAGGAAATTCTCCTCGCCGCTCATCACCATCAGCACACCACGACCATCTTCGGTCACGGCCGCAGTCGCCATCTTGTCCTTGGTCGCCTCGAAGACCATGCGCGTCAGCGCCTTGCCCTGGGGATCGATCACCACGGGGGTCTCGCCGAAGGGATATTGCAGGCTGGGCTCAATGACGCGAACGTCATTGGGATAGGAGATCTTGAAATAGGGTTGCACCACCTGAGCCTTGCCGTTGGCAAACCCATAGACGATGAGTTTCTGGCCCGGCGCAGGCGGCGCGACCGCCGTGATCTCGCCGTTCACCTGCGCCTCGCCAATCACCTGTCCGGTCTTGATCTTGCCATCCGGTTGCACGGCAAAGAATTTGACCTTCCCCTGGTCGCTGAAGCGGTAACCTATCTCGTTTTGCTCCTCGACCCCGAGCCAGGCGGTTTTGCCCTTGATGGGCAGGGTGAAGGAAGCGGTGCTCTCCATGCTGGCGCCATTGAAGATGGGCTTCACCACATAAAGCAGGTAGAAGAAGATAAGCAACAGCGCCACCAGCACCAGGGCTCCCCCTGTGGTGACGCCATATTTGGCCAATTTATCCTTGATCCGGCGTTTTCGACTGCCCGCCATGACCAGATTTAACGATTCCGATGACATGCAAGACCTCAATGTGAGCTAGGCTTGGCGGCATTATATGGCGGATGCATGACAGTTTTGTTACATCAACAGCGGCAAAGAGCGCAGGCTCCATCGGGGGGTGGCAGTTGGTATTCGGGGGGAAGCAGGCAGCCGGTCTGGCAGTGAAATAAAAGCAAACGGGGCCATCAGGCCCCGCTGTCATCTTGAGGAAGCGCCTCTTTCGCGGCGAGTCTGGCCGCCTTCTTCTCGGCGCGGCGCCGTTTGAAGAAATCCGACAGCTGGGCCGAGCAGGCGTCGGCGAGCACCTCCCCCGTCAGTACCACCTGGTGGTTGTGGCGGGGATCCAGCAGGATGTCGAACACAGACCCTGCCGCCCCCGTCTTCAAATCCCGGGCACCATAGACCACCCGCTTGACCCGGCTGTGGATGAGGGCGCCGGCACACATGCAACAGGGCTCCAGCGTCACATAGAGGGTGGTGTCGAGCAGGCGATAGTTTTCAAGCTGCTTGCCCGCTTCCCGAAGCGCCATCACCTCGGCATGGGCGCAGGCGTCGTGCTCGCTGATGGAGCGATTCCACCCCTCTGCCACTATCTTGTCCCCCAGCACCAGCACGGCGCCTACCGGGATCTCGCCTATCCCCTCCGCCCTGGCGGCCAGGGCCATGGCATGGCGCATCCAGCGTTCGTCCTGCTCGCGCTGGCTGATCTGTGCTGCAACTTCAGATGGTTTCACGCCCTGATCCTCTCGTCGATATGATGTCGGCTTGCCTGGCCCCTGCACGGCATCGGCCGCGCACTCCCGGATTGCTGCGTCCCGGCCCTGGGCACACCGGGCCCCTTCCCCCTCGCGCTAGCCGGTAGCCCACGGCAGAAGATGCTGTCAATGAAAGAGAGGCCAAAGGCCCCGGCGACATCGGAACGCCCCGAGTTGGGTGTTCGCCACCCTGTGCCCGCCTAAGGGGGCGGCGATTATGCCAAAACTCCGGCCAGGGCCCAAGTTGCATCTTGGCTGAACAATAAAGAAGCAGTCGGCATCTCCCTGATAAAAAAGGAGTTGCGCCCGCCAAATCATCCGATTAGACTTCCTCCCCGTCAGCCGAGCTGACTCCGTCGGTGTGTAGCGCAGCCAGGTAGCGCATCTGCATGGGGTGTAGAGGGTCGGAGGTTCGAATCCTCTCACACCGACCAAATTCCC
>NZ_JAPCIZ010000080.1:0-17816 GCF_027707725.1 Aeromonas sp. QDB25
ATATGATGCACGGCGACAGCAGGGTGATGGTGGTGGTGTGTTTGGAGACAGCCAGTTTACCAGCACCCTGTCTGTCAACTTCCACTTTCCCAGGATCCCGCGAAGAACCAATAAAAAATGCCCCAGCCCTGCTGAACTGTGACCGGGGCGGCGTTTGCCGCTCCTCCCGGCCCCCGTTCGCGTGCAAGCGCACGTCCCGGTGATAGACTGCCCCTTTGCACCGAGAGGAGAGCCCCCTGCACGCCCCAGTCCCCTTGCCCCTGCTCAGCCTGCTGCTCTGGCTCGCCCTGTCAGCCCTGCCGCTGCGGGTGCAGGCCGCCCCGACCCCCTCTTCGCCAGCGCCAGTCCGACAGGAATCCGCCCCATCCCAGGCCACGCCGGTGCAGACCATGGCCGAGCCGATACGCATCGGCGTGCTGGCGACCCGCGGCCCGGCCCTGGCGCGAGCCCAGTGGCAACCGCTGCTGCGCTGGCTGGCACAGCGCGTGCCCGACCATCACTTCGTGCTGCATCCGCTGGGGCTCGATGAACTGGCCGAGGCCGTCGCCCGCGAGCACCTCGATTTCGTCATCACCAACCCGGGCCAGTCGGTGAGTCTGGCGCGCCAGTATCCGCTGGCCTGGCTCGCCACCCTCAAGAGCCCGGCCGGGGGGGACAACCTCGCCATCGGCGCTGCCCTGGTGGTGCCCGCCCAGGCCCCCTACCAACACTGGCGTGACCTCGAGGGGCAAGCGGTCGCTGCCGTTTCGGAGAACGCCTTCGGCGGCTACCTCGCCTATCGCTTCGAGGCAGGTGAACAGGGGATTAGGCTGGAGCACTTCTTCTCCACCGTGCAGTTCACCGGCTTTCCGCTGGACCGGCTCATCGAGCGGCTGGCGGCAGGGGAGGTGGCCGCCGCCATCGTGCCGGTGTGTCAGCTGGAGCGCATGGAGCGGGAGGGCAAGGTCGCCAGGGGGGCGTTTCGGGTGCTGGACGATCGGGCGCCGGCCGGCTTTGGTTGCCAGAGCTCGACCCGGCTCTACCCCAACTGGTCCTTCGCCAAGGCAGAGCGGGCCTCCCCCGCGCTGGCGCTGGCGGTGACCCGCGCGCTGTACGATCTGCCCGCTGATAGCGAGGCGGCCATCGCCGCCGATTCGGCGGGCTGGACCGTGCCCACCAGCGAGCTTGCCATCGACCGCCTGCTCAAGGCGCTGGATCGCCACCCGCTGCAGGGCCCCTGGTGGCAAGCGGCCTGGCACTGGCTGCGCCAGCATCAACAGTGGGGCTGGGGCGCCCTGGCGCTGGTACTGCTGCTGGGGGGCCACCACCTGCTGCTGCAACGTCTGTTCAACCGCAGCCAGCGCCGGCTGCTCAAAGCCCGCCACCAGCTCGAGCAGAAGGGACGCCAGCTGGCACAGGCCAGACGGCTCGCCGAACTGGGCGAACTGGGCGCCAACGTGGCTCACGAGGTCAATCAGCCCCTCAGCGCCATCGCCAACTACAGCCAGGGAGCCTTGTTGCGACTGGACAAATTGGCACAGGATCCGACCCAGTCTGCCGCCCAGGCCTCCCTGCGTCAGGCCCTGGAGCAGATAGGGCTCCAGGTCCAGCGCATCACCCAGACCGTCAACCGGCTCAGAGCCAGGCTGCAGAAGCGCCCTCCCCGCTTCGCGCCTTGCGACCTGCCCACCCTGGTGGCGGAGTTGCGCCCCCTGCTGGAGCAGATGCTGGCGCCCCTCGACGTCGCCTTCACCCTGCACTGGCGGGGCCAGCCACGCCCGTTACCTCTGGACGGCACCGGGATGGAGCAGTTGCTGGTCAACCTCATCAAGAATGGCGCCGAGAGTGCAGCTAAGAGTGCGGTGAAGAAGGCGCGCGCCGCTGTTCACTCCCCTGCTCACCCCACTACGCAAGCACCGGCACAGGAGCCTGCCCGGGTCGAGCTGCTGATCGCCTTCGAGGCACAGAGCCTGCTGCTGGAGATCCGCGACAACGGCGCCGGCCTGAGCGTCCCCGCCACCGAACTGCAGCAGGCGTTTTACAGCGACAAGCCGGACGGCATGGGGCTGGGGCTGGCCATCTGCCGGGAGGTGGTCGAGAGCCATCGCGGCCAGTTCAGCCTGGAGAACCTGAGCCCCCACGGCTGCCTGGCCCGGGTCACCCTGCCCGTGCCGCCCACCGAAACCCTCCCTTCATCCACCGACATACCAAGGAACTGAGATGCCGATCCCTGCCCGCCCCCCGCTCTATCTGGTCGACGATGACGAGGCCGTGCTCGACTCCCTGCGCTTCATGCTGGAGAGTTGCGACGAGCGGCAGCTGTTCAGCTTTTCCGATGGCGAGCGCTTTCTGGCAGAGGTCGATCTGCACCAGCCCGCCTGCCTCATCCTCGACTGCCGCATGCCGGGGCTGTCGGGCCCCGAGGTGCAGCAGCGGCTGAAGGCGGCCCAGAGCCCCATCGCCATCCTGTTTCTCACCGGCCACGGGGAGGTGCCCCTGGCGGTGGAGTCCCTCAAGCTGGGGGCGGTGGATTTCTTGCAAAAGCCGGTGCAGCTGGCCCCCCTGCTCGCCGCCATCGAGCGGGCCGAGCAGGCGACGCAGGCGGCGGCCACCCGCCTCGCCCAGCTGGCCGCCTTTGAGCGCCTCACCCCGCGCGAACGCCAGTTATTGCAGCTCATCGCCCGGGGCCACAAGAACCAGCAGATAGCGCAGGATCTCTGCATTTCGGTGCGCACCGTCGAGGTGTGCCGCGCCAGCCTGATGAAACGCCTGGCGGTGAACTCCCTCGCCGAGATGCTGCTGCGCTACGCGCAGGTGAACGAACAACACTGAGTGGCCTGCAACCGTACAAAACGGGCCGGGATCACACATTTGGCGCTTCGATGGCGGTAGAGTGCCCTCTTCTCTTCACCAGGACCGCTCGGGTCCTGCGCCTTGTTTCGAGGACACATCATGGAACTGCTTCTGCTCAGCAACGGTAAAACCACAGAACACCCCGGCCTGCTCGGCTGGGCCCGCGACCGGGTGCAAGCCCTGCTCGCTCGCAACCAGGTCAAGCGCATCCTGCTCATCCCCTACGCGGTGATCCGCAGCGACTGGGATGCCCGTGCCCGGGAGCTCACCGAGAGTCTGGGGGTGGACGCCATCAGCATCCACCACTTCGACGATCCGGTGGATGCCATCAACCGGGCCGACGCCATCTTCATCAGCGGCGGCAATACCTGGCTCCTGAACCAGCGGCTGCACGAGTATGGTCTGGTGGTCCCCATCCAGCGTGCGGTGCGCGAGCGGGGCGTGCCCTATGTGGGCTGGAGCGCCGGCTGCAACGTGGCCACCCCCAGCATCCGCACCACCAACGACATGCCGGTGTGCAGCGCCGTCGTGCTGCCTGCGCTGGGGCTCTTCCCCGTGCAGATCAACCCACACTATCTGGACGCCAGCATCAGCGGCCACATGGGGGAGACCCGGGACGAGCGTCTGGCCGAGTTCTGCGCCATCAACCCGAGCGAATCCGTGGTGGCCTTGCGCGAGGCGAGCCTGTTGCAGATCGGCGGCAATCACATCGAGTACTGGAGTGCCCGGGGCGAGACCTTCAAGGTCTTCAAGCACGGCGAGCCCGTCCGGGAATACGGGGACGCTGCTCCACTGGCAGTGCTCACCCCCTTCACGCCGGCACGCTGATCCTGCCAAACGACAGAGGGATGGCCTGCGCCATCCCTCTTTCTTTGTTGCTCGCCCCTTCGTGATTCACTCCAGAATGGCCATCTCCTCCCGAGAGCCGCTGCGCCCGGGAGCCCTCAGCAACACCACCAGCGGCACGGCGCACAGGCTGACCCACATCATCAGGCGAAAATCCTGCAGGTAGGCGAGCAGGCTGGCCTGCCGGGTCACCTCGCCGTTGATCATGGCCAGCCCCTTCGGCGTCATCAGCTCCGCCATGCCCCCGCCCTGATGCAGGTTGACATTGAACGGGGTGATGTAGGCGGCGAACGCCTCGTGGTTCATCTGGGATCGCTGGGCCAGATAGGTGATCACCACCGAGATGCCGATGCTGCTGCCGATGTTGCGCACCAGGCTGAACAGCGCCGTCCCCTCGTTGCGATAGCGCGGCGCCAGGGTCGCAAAGGTGATGGTGGAGAGGGGCACGAAGATGAAGCCGAGCCCCAGCCCCTGGATGATGCCGGTGCGCACTATGTCCCAGCTGCCGATGTCCGTGTTGAACAGGGTCATCTCCCACATGGAGAAGCTGGTGAGCAGCAGCCCTGACAGGATGAGGTAACGGGCGTCCACCCGGCCCGACAGCCTGCCCACCAGCATCATGGCAACCATGGTGCCCACCCCGCGCGGGGCGAGCAGGTAACCCACGTCGATCACCGGGTAACCCATCAGCCCCTGCATGAAGGGAGGCAGCAGCGTCATGGTCGCCAGCAAGATGATGCCGACGATGAAGATGAAGAGCAGACCGACGCTGAAGTTGCGATCCCGGAACAGGGCCGGTTCTATGTAGGGGTGCGGGTGGGTGAAGATATGCACCACGAAGAGGTAGAACGCCATCACCATCAGGGCGGTCTCGATGACGATCTCCCGGCTGGCGAACCAGTTCTGGGACTCCCCCCTGTCCAGCGCCATCTGCAACGCCCCGATGCCGAGACTCAGCAGGGCGAACCCCAGCAGATCGAAGCGGCGGCTGGCATCGATCTTCGTCTCCTCGATGAAGGCGGCAAGTCCGAACCAGGCCAGCAGGCCGAACGGCAGGTTGATGTAGAAGACCCAGCGCCAGTTGTAGTACTCGGTGAGCCAGCCCCCCAGCGACGGCCCCAGGATGGGACCCACCATGACCCCTATCCCCCAGAGCGCCATGGCGGAGCCGTGTTTCTCCGGCGGGTAGGTGTCCAGCAGCACCGCCTGTGAGAGGGGCACCAGGCTGGCACCGAAGATCCCCTGAAGCAGGCGGAACAGCACTATCTGATCCAGGCTCTGGGCCGCGCCGCACAGCATGGAGGCAACGGTAAAGCCCGCCACCGACCACATGAACAGCCTTTTTCGGCCAATTCTTGCCGAGATGAAACCGGTCAGCGGCATGAAGATGGCGGCCGCCACTATGTAGGAGGTCAGCACCCAGGAGATCTGATCCTGGGTGGCGCCCATGGCCCCCTGCATATGGGGCAGGGCGACGTTGGCGATGGTGGTGTCCAGCGCCTGCATGATGGTTGCCACCATCACCGACAGGGTGATGAAGGTGCGACGGGAAGCCTGGTCGGCCTGCCCTGTGGCTGCGCTCGTCATATCAACCTCGACCTGACAGGCCAGGCAGGGTGCGCTGATGGCCGGTGTCTATCTCGGCGGTGGCACTCAGACCCGCCCTCAGGGTGGGCTGATCCGCTCCCGAATCCAGCTTGATCCGCACCGCGACTCGCTGGGCGATCTTGACCCAGTTGCCGGTGGCATTCTGGGCCGGGATCACCGAAAACTCGGAGCCTGTGGCCGGGCTCAGGCTCTCCACCACCCCGGTCCAGTGCGCATCGGGGTAGGTATCCACACTGATGTCCACCTTCTGGCCAGGTTGCACATGGGTCAGCTCGGTTTCGGTGAAGTTCGCCTCCACCCAGGGGGTGTCGGTCTCCACCAGCATCATGGCGGTCATGCCCACCAGACTGTACTGGCCGGGCTTGGGCAACTGGCTGGCGATGCCGTTGGCGGGGGCATAGATGGTGGTGCGGGCCAGATCCAGCTTGGCCTTGGCCAACTCGGCCGCGGCCTCCTGATAGGCGGGCTGCTGCTCCACCGGCAGGTTCACGTCCCCGCTGAGGGAGGCTTCAATCTTCTTGAGCCCCTCCTCCAGCGCCACCTGCTGCTGGGCGGTCTGTATGGTGAGCTGGCGGGCATCGTCGTAATTGGCGGTGGAGGTGAAGTGCCTGGTCACCAGATCAGCCTGGCGATGCTCCTCCTTCTGGGCATAGGCATGGCGGGTGCGGGCCACGGCGATCTCCGCCTGCTGGCCGCGATAACTGGTCTGCAGCGCCACCAGATCGGTGCGCACCTTCGCAAGTTCCGCCTCGGCCTTGGCCACGGCGACCCGGAAGGACTCCTGATCCAGCTCGAACAGCGGCTGGCCGGCCCGGACCTGCTGGTTTTCCTCGACGAACACCTTGGCCACCCGGCCCAGCACCTCGGTGCTGATGGGAACCTTGTCCGCCTTCACATAGGCGTTGTCCGTCTCCACATAGCGCCCGCCCTGCAGGTAGATAACCCCCGCCCCGATCAGGGCCAGTGCCGGCACCACCACCAGCAACAGCAGGCGGGTGCGGCGCCGGTTGGCGGCGGGACGGGAGGAAGAGGGGGAATCAGTGGTCATGATATGGCTCCACGTTGGTTGGCATCACAGGAAAGCATCAGAGGTGGCCGAGGTTGGCACGCAGGATCTTGAGGGAGCGGCACAGCGCCTCGGTCGCCTCCTCCCCCAGCTCGCCGATGGCCCTCTGATGCACCAGATCGGACGCCTGTTTGATCATCGCCAGATAGGGGGTGGCCCCTTCGGTCAGATGGAGCTGATAGGCACGCCTGTCATGGGGGTCGCTGCGCCGCTCCACCAGGCCGCTCTCCGCCAGCTGATCGAGCTGACGGGCCAGGGTGATGGGCTGGATGTCGAGCCGCTCCGCCAGATCCACCTGGCGGATCCCTTCGCTGCGTGCAATGTGCACCAGAGCCCTGGCCTGGGCCAGGGTGAGGCAGCTTCCCTCCAGCTGCTGCTGGAACTGGCGGCGCATCAGGCGCTGGACGTCGCCGATGAGAAAGCCAAGGGTGTCCGGTTGTTTGTTCATGATATGCAACCCATATAGTAAGCTTTACTTATTATATACAAAGCGTATCCATGTGCAAGCTGGCTCCGGCAGCCGTTTGGGTTCATGCTGGGTGCCACCACCTCAACGGCAGGAGACACGTCATGGATATCAGGATGGAGCGGGACAGCCTGGGGGAGATAGCCGTCCCGGCGGACAGGCTCTGGGGGGCCCAGACCCAGCGCTCCCTGCATCACTTCAACATCTCGGGGGAGCGCCAGCCCATGGAGATCATCCATGCCCTGGCCCGCATCAAGTCCGCCTGCGCCCGGGTCAACCACGCCCTGGGGCTGCTCCCCGCCCGCAAGGCCCAGGCCATCATGGCCGCTGCCGACGAAATCCTGTGCGGCCTGCACGACGCCGAGTTTCCCCTGATGGTGTGGCAGACCGGCTCCGGCACCCAGACCAACATGAACCTCAACGAGGTGCTGGCAAACCGGGCCAGCGAACTGCTCGGCGGCCCCCGGGGGGAAGCGCGGCTGGTGCATCCCAACGACGAGGTAAACAAGAGCCAGTCCAGCAACGATGTCTTCCCGAGCGCCATGAACCTGGCGGCGGTCACCGCCATCACGCAGCGGTTGCTGCCGGCCCTCGCTGCCCTGAAGCAGACCCTGGCAGGCAAGGCCGCCGCCTTCGACCACATCGTCAAGATTGGCCGCACCCATTTGCAGGATGCCACTCCCCTCACCCTGGGCCAGGAGATCTCCGGCTGGGTCGCCCAGCTTGAACAGGGGGAACGCCATCTACGGGCCGCCCTGCCCCATCTGTGCGAGCTGGCGCTCGGCGGCACCGCCGTGGGCACCGGCCTCAACTGCCCTCCCGGCTTTGCCGAGGCGGTGGCCAGAACCCTGGCCGAGCAGACCGGTCTGCCGCTGGTGAGCGCCCCCAACAAGTTCGAGGCCCTGGCGGCGAGTGACGCCCAGGTTCACGCCCACGGTGCCCTCAAGACGCTGGCAACCTCCCTCATGAAGATCGCCAACGACGTGCGCTGGCTGGCGAGCGGCCCCCGCAGCGGGCTGGGGGAGCTGCTCATCCCCGAGAACGAGCCCGGATCCTCCATCATGCCCGGCAAGGTCAACCCGACCCAGAGCGAGGCGCTCACCATGCTCTGCGCCCAGGTGATGGGCAACGATGTGGCCATCAACATCGGCGGTGCCAGCGGCAACTTCGAGCTCAACGTGTTCAGGCCGATGATCGCCTACAACGTCCTGCAGAGCGTGCGGCTGCTGGCGGACGGCATGCAGAGCTTCCACGACCACTGCGCCGTCGGCATCACCCCGAACCAGGCCAGGATCGACGATCTGCTCTCTCGCTCCCTGATGCTGGTGACGGCCCTCAACCCCCATATCGGCTATGACAAGGCGGCCGAGATCGCCAAACGGGCGCACCATCAGGGGCTGAGTCTGCGGGAGGCGGCCATTGCCTCGGGCCACCTCAGCGCGGAGCAATTCGATGCCTGGGTGATCCCCGCTGACATGGTGGGTCGCACGCCATAAGGCAGCGCAGCGCACGGCAATCCCATGCCCGGGTGATCCCCGCTGACATGGTGGGCCACACGCCATAAGGCCGCGCAGCGCACGGCAATCCCATGCCCGGGGCATACCAGCGCAGGTGGCGGGGCGCAGCAAATAGGGACAGTGATGGGCAATAAAGATGAAAAGGGCGCCATGGCGCCCTTTTCATTGCAGATCTGCCGTCAGGTCTTGCTCTGGCAGTTGAACATCCAGTGGGTGCCGAACTTATCCACCAGGGATCCGAAATAGTCACCCCAGAACATCTCCGCCAGCGGCATCTCCACCTTGCCTCCCTCGGCCAGGGCCGCGAACAGGCGATCGGTCTCGCCTCGGCTGTCCGGCTCCAGGTTGAGGTAGCTGTTGTTCCCCTGCACCAGGGTGAACCCCATGCTGGCCGGAGCATCCGTGCCCATCAGCACGTGTCCCCCAAGGATGGGCAGGGCCACATGCATCACCAGCTCCCCGTCTTCCTCCGACAGAGGGGGCTGGCCCGGGCAACCCGGGGACTCCTTGAACCTGTGGATGGGGCCGCTGAAGTCACCGCCGAACACTTCGCGATAGAAGAGGAAGGCAGCCTCCGTCTCCCGGGCAAAATTGAGATAGGTACTGACACGCGCCATGGGTTTCTCCTTGTCACCGATAGCTGGCCCTGTGGCCAGCTAACAGCATAGAAGAGCACGGGGCTCTGTCAGGTGGCGATCCGGTCCCCTTCCCCGCATGGGGAGCCGTGATCACAGCCCCACCTCGGACTAACATCCAAAGGTGCAACCACATTTGCAAGGGGTTGCACCTCACATCAGCATTCATAAGATGCATTGCCAACCCATTAATAATGCTGTGAAAAGCGGACAAGCGGCGGATGTGAAAGGAGCCTGATGGAGACCGGGTTCATGGAAGAATTCAACAATGTAACCAATACATTAAAATTTCTTGCTTGAAGGTTGCACCTGGTTGCACCATCATCGGCGAAATTTAACCGTCCGGTAATATTGTTACCTTCTAGACACAGGAAGTCCCATGGCCACTACCACCCTCGGCGTCAAACTCGATGAAGCGACCCGCGACCGCCTCAAACAGGCTGCGCAGACCCTGGATCGCACTCCCCACTGGCTGATCAAGCAAGCCATCTTCACCTATCTGGAGCAACTGGATCGCGGTCTGACCCCGCCCGAGCACTCCGGGCTGGCTGCCGCCGCCGGGGAAGAGGCCGTCGAGACCCTGACCGAGCAGGGCATCCAGGTCTTCCTCGAGTTTGCCGAGAGCATTCTGCCCCAGTCCGTGCTGCGGGCCGCCATCACGGGGGCTTATCGCCGCCCCGAGACCGAAGCCGTCCCCATGCTGCTGGAGCAGGCTCGTCTGCCCAAGGAGAAGGCTGACGCGACCCAGAAGCTGGCCATGGGCATCGCCGAGAAGCTGCGCAACCAGAAGAGCGCCAGCGGCCGTCAGGGCCTGGTCCAGGGACTGCTTCAGGAGTTCTCCCTCTCCTCCCAGGAAGGGGTGGCCCTGATGTGCCTGGCGGAGGCGCTGCTGCGCATCCCCGACAAGGCGACCCGGGATGCCCTCATCCGCGACAAGATAAGCGGTGGCAACTGGAGCCAGCACCTGGGCCAGAGCACCTCATTGTTCGTCAACGCAGCCTCCTGGGGTCTGCTCATCACCGGCAAGCTGGTGGCCACCCACAACGAGGCGGGCATGAACAGCTCCCTCAAGGGACTCATCGGCAAGGGGGGTGAGCCGCTCATCCGCAAGGGCGTCGACATGGCGATGCGCCTGATGGGTGAGCAGTTCGTCACCGGCGAGACCATCGCCGAAGCGCTGGCGAACGCAGGCGGCATGGAGAGCAAAGGGTTCCGCTACTCCTACGACATGCTGGGGGAAGCGGCCCTGACCGAGGAGGACGCCAAACGCTATCTGGCCTCCTACGAGCAGGCCATCCACGCCATCGGCAAGGCCTCCCATGGTCGCGGCATCTACGAGGGGCCGGGCATCTCCATCAAGCTCTCCGCCCTGCATCCGCGCTACAGCCGCGCCCAGTACGATCGCGTCATGGAGGAGCTCTACCCCACCTTGCTGGGCCTGACCCAGCTCGCCAGGCAGTATGACATCGGTATCAACATCGACGCCGAGGAGGCCGATCGGCTGGAGATCTCCCTCGATCTGCTGGAGAAGCTCTGCTTCGATCCGTCCCTCGCCGACTGGAACGGCATCGGCTTCGTCATCCAGGCCTACCAGAAGCGCTGCCCCTATGTGATCGACTACGTCATCGATCTCGCCAAGCGCAGCCGTCACCGCCTGATGATCCGTCTGGTGAAGGGCGCCTACTGGGACAGCGAGATCAAGCGCGCCCAGCAGGAAGGGCTGGAAGGCTACCCGGTCTATACTCGCAAGCCCTACACGGACGTCTCCTACCTCGCCTGCGCCCGCAAGCTGCTGGCGGTGCCCGAGGCCATCTATCCCCAGTTCGCCACCCACAACGCCCACTCCCTGTCTGCCATCTATCAGCTGGCGGGTCAGAACTACTACCCGGGTCAGTACGAGTTCCAGTGCCTGCACGGCATGGGTGAACCGCTCTACGAACAGGTGGTCGGCAAGGTGGCCGACGGCAAGCTGGGTCGCCCCTGCCGCATCTATGCACCGGTAGGCAGCCACGAGACCCTGCTCGCCTACCTGGTGCGCCGCCTGCTGGAGAACGGGGCCAACACCTCCTTCGTCAACCGCATCGCGGACAACAACATCTCCCTCTCGGATCTGGTGCAGGATCCGGTGCAGCAGATCGAGCAGATGGCCGCCCGTGAAGGGACCCTGGGTCTGCCCCATCCGCGCATCCCCCTGCCACGGGATCTCTACGGCGAGGCGCGCCCGAACTCCGCAGGTCTGGATCTCGCGAACGAGCACCGCCTGGGGTCACTCTCCGCCGCCCTGCTCGCCAGCACCAACACCGCCTATCAGGCCGTGCCCATGCTGGGTTGCGACACCGAGGCGCCGACCCAGTTCCAACCCGTGCTCAACCCGGCGGATCACCGCGATGTCGTCGGTCAGGTGAGCGAAGCCACGGTAGCGCTGGTGGACAAGGCGCTCGCCTGCTCCCTCACGAGCGGCCAGATCTGGCAGTCCACCCCGCCAGCCGAGCGGGCCGCCGTGCTGGACAGGGCCGCCGACCTGATGGAATCCGAACTGCAACCCCTGATGGGCCTGCTGGTTCGCGAATCCGGCAAGACCTTCGCCAACGCCATCGCCGAGGTACGCGAGGCGGTGGACTTCCTGCGCTACTACGCCGCCCAGGCGCGCAACCACTTCGCCAACGACACCCACAGGCCGCTCGGCCCCGTGGTCTGCATCAGCCCCTGGAACTTCCCGCTGGCCATCTTCAGCGGCCAGGTGTGCGCGGCCCTGGCCGCCGGCAATACGGTGCTGGCCAAGCCTGCCGAGCAGACCCCCCTCATCGCGGCACAAGCGGTGCGCATCCTGCTGGAAGCGGGGGTACCCGCCGGTGCGGTGCAACTGCTGCCGGGCCGTGGTGAGACCGTGGGTGCGGCGCTCATCGCGGACGAACGGGTGCGCGGCGTCATGTTCACCGGCTCCACCGAGGTGGCGGGCATCATCTCCCGCAACCTGGCCGGTCGCCTCGACGCCCAGGGCCGCACCATTCCCCTCATCGCCGAGACCGGCGGCCAGAACGCCATGATCGTCGACTCCTCCGCCTTGACCGAACAGGTGGTGATGGATGTCATCTCCTCGGCGTTCGACAGCGCCGGTCAGCGCTGCTCCGCCCTGCGAGTGCTGTGCGTGCAGGATGACGTGGCGGATCGGGTGATCCGGATGCTCAAGGGCGCCATGGCCGAGTACAAGGTCGGCAGCCCCGAGCACCTCTCCACCGACATCGGTCCCGTCATCGACGCCGAGGCCAAGGCCAACATCGAGCGCCACATCAAGGCCATGGGCGACAAGGGGCGCAAGGTGCACCAGATCGCCCGCACCCAGGGGGATGCCTGCAGCCGCGGCACCTTCGTGCTGCCGACCCTGATCGAGCTCGACAGCCTGGACGAACTGGGACGCGAAGTGTTCGGCCCTGTGCTGCACCTGGTCCGCTACCCGCGCACCCGGCTCGGGGAGTTGCTCGAGCAGATCAACGGCAGCGGCTACGGCCTGACCCTGGGTGTTCATACCCGCATCGACGAGACCATCGCCCAGGTGGTGAACGTGGCCAAGGTGGGCAACCTCTACGTCAACCGCAACATCGTGGGCGCCGTGGTCGGGGTGCACCCCTTCGGTGGGGAAGGGCTTTCCGGCACCGGTCCAAAGGCCGGTGGCCCGCTCTACATGTATCGCCTGCTCGGGGCCCGTCCTCAGGAGGCGGTGGCCAATCAGCTGCACCAGGAGTCCGGTGCCCTGCACGCTGAGGCGAAAGCCCCCCTCGTGGCCCTGCGCGACTGGGCGAGCAAGCAGGATCCGGCCCTCGCCGCCCTGTGCGATCACTACGCCGCGCTCTCCCAGAGCGGCCGTACCCAGCTGCTGACCGGCCCCACCGGCGAGCGCAACAGCTACAGCCTGCTGCCCCGGGAACGGGTGCTCTGTCTTGCCCAGGAGAAGGCCGACCTGCTGGCCCAGCTGGCCGCCTGTCTGGCGGTCGGCAGCCAGGTGCTGCTGCCGGACGATACCCAGACACGCGCCCTGCTCTCTTCCCTGCCGACCGAGGTGCAGGATCCCATCGCGCTGGTGGCGGACTGGGCCACGGGGGAGACGGACTTCGATGCCCTGCTGCACCACGGCGACTCGGATCAGTTGCGAGAGGTGAGCAAGCTCGCCGCCGCGCGCCAGGCTGCCCGTAACGGCGCCATCATCGGTGTGCACGGCCTGCATCGCGGCGAGACCGACATCCCGCTGGAGCGCCTGCTCATCGAGCACGCCCTCTCGGTCAACACCGCCGCCGCCGGTGGCAACGCCAGCCTGATGACCATAGGCTAAGCGCCACATAGTGACGGAGACTCAAGCCCCGCCGATGCGGGGCTTGTTCTTTCGTCTCTGGGACACGCCCATGAAAAAGGCCGCCCTTGTCGGGGCGGCCTTTTTGTTCTCCCCTCTCCCCTCGCGGGAGAAGGGTGGGGGATGAGGGGCGACCCGCCTACACGTACTCCATAAAGACGCGGGAGGTGAGCTTGGTGATGAGCTCATAGGGAATGGTGCCGATCTGGTCGGCCACCCGCTCCACCGGCAGCCCTTCCCCCCAGAGCACAGCCTCGTCGCCGGCCTTGTCGGTGGCGCCGGGACCGAGATCCACCGTGGTCATGTCCATGGAGACGCGACCCACCAGGGGCACGATGCGGCCATTGACCAGCACAGGCGTGCCGTTGGGGGCCATGCGCGGATAACCGTCGCCATAGCCGATGGCAATCACCCCGAGCCGGGTATCGCGATCCGACACCCAGTTGGCGCCATAACCCACCGGCTCGCCCGCCTTGTGATCGCGCACCGCGATGAGCTGGGTCTTGAGGGTCATCACCGGCTGCAGGTCGTAATCCGCCGCCACCGTATTGGGGAACGGCGAGACGCCATAGAGGATGACGCCGGGGCGCACCCAGTCGCAGTGGGAATCCGGCCAGGCCAGGATGCCTGCCGAGTTGGCCATGGCGCGCTCGCCCGACAGCGGCGCGGTCAGCTGCCTGAACAGGTCGATCTGTTCGCGGGTGGTGGGCTGTTCCAGCTCATCGGAGCGGCTGAAGTGGGTCATGACGTTGAACGGCTGCACCACGTTCTTGCACTTGGCGAGGCGCTCGATAAAGGCGGGCATCTCCTCGGCCCGTACCCCGAGGCGGTGCATGCCGGTATCGAGCTTGAGCCAGGCCACTACGGGGGCAGGCAGCTCCGCCTGCTCCAGCGCCTCGAGCTGCTCCCAGGTGTGCACCGCGGTCTGCAGGTTGTTGGCCGCCAGCACCGGCAGGTCGGCGGCGCTGAAGAAGCCCTCCAGCAGCACGATGGGCTTGACCACGGCGCAGGAGCGCAGCATCAGCGCCTCTTCGATGCGGGCCACCGCGTAGGCGTCCGCATCCACCAGGGTGCGGGCGACCGGCAGCAGGCCGTGGCCGTAGGCGTTGGCCTTGACCACGGCAATGATCTTGCATTGGGGGGCGTGGCGTTTCACCACGGCGAGGTTGTGGCGCAGGGCCGCTGTATTGATCTGGGCGATAGCCGCTTTCATCTGTTTTCCCTTACGAGGGCATGATAATCAGGCACCGGGTGGTGTCAGCCCTCAAATCTCATCGTCTAAGGCCGGACCGGCAGAATTGTCGAACCGGGAAAACTGTTTATGGATGCCGGGAGCAGGCTCCCGGCTTACTTAGTAGTCATCGTCAAACGCCGGGCCCGCGTAGTTGTCAAAACGCGAGAACTGACCCTGGAAGGTGAGACGTACCCGGCCGCATATTGGCACCGTTACGCGGCTTTGTAGCGATGACTCTCACCACTTTCTCTCCAGGATCGCGATGACGATGATCAGTAGTCATCATCAAACGCCGGGCCGGCGTAGTTGTCAAAGCGCGAGAACTGACCCTGGAAGGTGAGCCGCACTCGTCCTATGGGGCCGTTACGCTGCTTGCCGATGATGATCTCGGCGATCCCCTTGTCGGGGCTGTCGTCGTGATAGACCTCGTCGCGGTAGATGAACATGATCAAGTCCGCATCCTGCTCGATGGAGCCCGATTCCCGCAGATCCGAGTTGACCGGGCGCTTGTCGGCCCGCTGTTCCAGGCTTCGGTTCAGCTGGGAGAGCGCCACCACGGGGCACTGCAGCTCTTTCGCCAGCGCCTTGAGGGAGCGGGAGATTTCACCGATTTCCAGAGTACGGTTGTCAGACAGGGCCGGCACCCGCATCAGCTGCAGGTAGTCCACCATGATCATGCTGATGCCGCCGTTGTCCCGCGCCACCCGACGGGCACGGGAGCGCACTTCGGTCGGGGTCAGGCCGGAGGAGTCGTCGATGTACATCTTCCCCTTCTCCAGCAGCAGCCCCATGGTGGAGGAGAGCCGCGCCCAATCCTCGTCGTCGAGCTGGCCGGTCCGCACCTTGGTCTGGTCGATGCGCCCCACCGAGGCGAGCATACGCATGATGATCTGCTCGGAGGGCATCTCGAGGGAGAAGATCAGCACCGGCTTGTCGGCGGTGAGGGCCGCGTGCTCGCACAGGTTCATGGCAAAGGTGGTCTTGCCCATGGAGGGACGGGCGGCGACGATGACCAGATCCGAACGCTGCAGGCCGGCGGTCATCTTGTCCAGATCGTTGTAGCCGGACGACACGCCGGTCACCCCGTTGTGGGGGGTCTTGAACAGCTCTTCAATCTTGTCGACGGTCTGCTCGAGGATGAGCTTCAGGGGCTGGGGGCCCTCGTTGGCGCTGGTGCGCTGCTCGGCGATCTGGAACACCTTGCTCTCGGCAAGATCCAGCAGATCGTTGGAGGTACGGCCCTGGGGCTCGTAGCCCGCTTCGACTATCTCGTTGGCGACCGAGATCATCTCCCGCACCACCGCCCGCTCACGCACGATCTCGGCGTAGGCACTGATGTTGGCGGCACTCGGGGTGTTCTTGGCGATCTCCACCAGATAGGCGAAGCCACCGGCCTCTTCCAGTTGCTCGGAGCGCTCGAGCTCCTCCTGCAGAGTGATGAGGTCGATGGGGTTGCCCGCGTTGGAGAGGCGGGTCATGGCCTGGAAGATCAGGCGGTGCGGGCGGCTGTAGAAATCCTTGTCGATCACCCGTTCGGCGACCCGATCCCAGGCCTCGTTGTCCAGCATCAGGCCGCCCAGTACAGACTGTTCGGCCTCAAAAGAGTGGGGAGGTACTTTCAGCTGTTGTGTCTTGGCGTCTTTTTTCGCCGTCACTTGCTCTGCCATACACATAAAAACCGCAGCGGGAAGGGGACGGGAATTTTACAAAAGAAACCCCGCCATCGCGAGTGCTAATACGTCCCGTCATCGCATCCGGCGACAAGACGGGACCCAGGCCTCGTCAGCGTCATCCACTTGTGCGCCGCAGACCTGCCTCACAGTACGAGAAAGGGCCAGACCAGGGTCTGATCCTTCGTTCTTGCTCTTTGTTTGTTGCGCAGCCTGCGCACCGAGCGACTCGGCCGTCTGTGTTTCATGGGCGCCTCCCCTGTCGGACGACTCAATCTGTTCATGAATAATTCATGCCATCCGTGATAATCATACCCGCAAGCTGCAACACAAAAAGGGACTGGCAGCCTGCCATGCGCCTCGCTGAGCTTGCACAAGCAGAGCATGCCCCCACCTACATGAGAGTGAAAGAGTCAAAATGAAAAAGATGCTGACCCTGTTTGCCCTGATCCTGGCCATTGGCCTTGGGGCACCCATCGCCGAGGCCAAGAAACTTGGTGGCGGCAAATCCTTTGGCAAGAGCTACAAGACGGCTCCGGCCCAACCTGCGGCCAAGCCGGTTGACACCAAGAACCCGACCGTCGGCGCCCAGGCACCCAAGAAAGGCGGCATGATGGGCGGCCTGCTGGGTGGTCTGCTGGCCGGCGGCCTGTTTGCCTACCTGCTGGGCAGCGGTGCTTTCGAAGGTCTGCAAGGGATGGACTTCCTGCTGATCGCCCTGCTGGCACTGGGCGGTGTCTTCCTGTTCCGAGCCCTGCGCAGGAACAAGGCGGCAGCGGCCCAGCCACAGACGGCCTATGCGTGCTATCAACCGCCCCAGAGCGCGGCCCCCCAGCAGTTCGAGCAGAGCCACAGCGCCCCGCAGGCCACCGGTTTTGCCGACAGCGACGTGCCCTTCCGTCTGCCCCCGGGCTTTGACATGAACGGCTTCCTGGCCGGTGCCCGCGATCACTACCGCACCCTGCAAGAGGCCTGGAACAAGAACGACCTGGAGAAGATCCGCGAGTACGTGAGCCCCGAGCTATTCGAGCACCTCAAGGCCGAACGCGCCGAGCTCTCCGGTGAGCAGCACACCGAGGTGATGTACGTGGACACCCAGCTGGTCCGTGCCGACTACGGCAGCGACTGGGCCCAGGTGAGCGTGCGCTTCAGCGGCCGCTACATGGACCGTCAGGAGCAGGTCGAGGAGGACATCAAGGAGGTGTGGCACCTCGAGCGTGATCTCGCCAAGGACAATGCCCCCTGGCATATCGTCGGCATCGAGCAGCTCTAAGGCTCAACCGACCCATTTCATCAAGGCGACCTCAGGGTCGCCTTTTATTGCCCTCAGATCGTGTCATGCCCTATTTCGGGGCAGCTTCCCGTGGCCGGATATATTTCCCGAGAGACACTGCTGATGACATTGAAAATAAAAAGAGAGGCAGCCATGGCTGCCTCTCTTTTTTATTGGCTCGGGGTGCAGGGATTATTTGCAACCCTCTACCGAGGTCAGGGCGGGAGCACACTTTGTTGATATTTTAACCAAAGAATAACTGAGCCCGATAGTCGTCATTCCAGCCGGCTCTTTTTAGCTTGTTTCTCTGACTTCGAGCACCAC
>NZ_JAPCIZ010000081.1:0-17389 GCF_027707725.1 Aeromonas sp. QDB25
AATATGATGCACGGCGACAGCAGGGTGATGGTGGTGGTGTGTTTGGAGACAGCCAGTTTACCAGCACCCTGTCTGTCAACTTCCACTTCCCCAAGATCCCGCGAAGAACCTTTTTTCATGGTTTGTCACCGGTTTACAGCGGTTTTTGCCACAGGCTGAGCAGCAGATCCTGCTCGAGGGCGTCGGGCCCCTGGTGGGTGAAGGCGTGGCGCTGCTCGCCGCTGGCACGCCAGCCGAGGCGACTGGTCTCCAGAATGTGCTCGCGCAGGCCCTGATCCAGCGCCGTACTGAACTGGGCGCGTTGCTGGGCAACATTGACAAGCCCGGTGAGGGCGGGCCAACTCAGGGGATGTTCCATGCTCACCGGATTGAGGCTGACGCGCAATTGCCACTGATGGCGAGGGCCGGGCTGCACGTGGAGCAGATAGCCGCCCGGTGCCAGCCAGCTGACCAGGAGTTCCGTCTTGACCTTGAGGTCGTTGACCAGTAGCACCTGGGCCGTGCCAGGCAGCAGCGGGGCGCGCGCCGGGTCGGCGATGACGAACTGGCCTTCCGGTTGCGCCTTGTTGGCGGCGAAGATGGCATTCTTGGCCAGATCGAAACCGCCGACCTGCCACCCGGGCAGCCGCTCAGCCAGGGCGCGGCAGTAGTACCCCTCGCCGCAGCCGAGGTGGACAAGCTCGCGCTCGCCAAGAGGCGCGAGCAGGTTCGCCATGGCGTCCACCAGAGGCAGTTGGTGGCCTTGTTCCAGGAAGCGGCGCTTGGCGCGCAGCAGGGCCCGGCTGTCGCTGTCCTTGGGGTTCTTCTTGCCGGGGATGAGGTCCAGATAGCCTTCCGGTGCGGGATCGAAGTGGTGCTTGTTGTCGCAATAGACCCCGCGGGAGGCGGCATGAAGGTGCAGGGGGCTGCGGCAAAGGGGGCATTGAAGGTGCATAGGAGTTCTCTTGGCGAAGGCCATGACGGCGGGGCGTTCGGGATTATAGGGGAGAGGATCGGAAAAGGCTGCCATGGGCAGCCTTTTTATCCAACGGCGCTGTGCGGGCGCCGTCGGCGGAACCCGGTCAGCGGGTACCAAACACCACTATGGTCTTGCCGTGGGCGGAGATGAGCTCCTGCTCTTCCAGCATCTTGAGGATGCGGCCGACGGTTTCACGGGAGCAGCCGACGATCTGGCCGATCTCCTGGCGGGTGATCTTGATCTGCATGCCATCCGGGTGGGTCATGGCATCCGGCTGTTTGGCCAGGTTGAGCAGGGTCTGGGCAATGCGGCCGGTCACGTCCAGGAAGGCGAGGTTGCCGACCTTCTGGCTGGTGTGCTGCAGGCGCTTGGCCATCTGGCCGGATAGACGCATCAGGATGTCCGGGTTGACCTGGATCAGCTGGCGGAACTTCTTGTAGGAGATCTCGGCGACTTCGCAGGCGCCTTTGGCACGTACCCAGGCGGAACGCTCCGGATTCTCGTTCTCTTCGAACATCCCCATCTCGCCCAGGAAATCCCCCTGATTCAGGTAGGAGAGGATCATCTCCTTGCCTTCGTCATCCTTGATCAGGACGGCGACGGTGCCCTTGACGATGTAGTAGAGGGTTTCCGCTTTTTCACCGGCGTGGATCAGGGTGCTCTTGGCGGGATACTTATGAATGTGGCAATGCGACAAGAACCACTCAAGGGTGGGATCGCTTTGCGGTTTGCCAATGATCATGAGACTTCCTCTGTAGTGTCATTTTTATGGACTGTGCGTCCAGGCAAGTTGCCAAGCTTGCCATTCCTTACTCTTTGGTCGCAGTAGAATAAGAGCCTTTGCCTGTGCTGACAAGGCTTTGGGGTTTTGCCGTCCACCGGTGAGCCGCCATCTGCTGCGTCGTCCGGGGCATTCTAGGCAAGAAGAGGAGGTCGGATGTTGATTTCGATCTATTTCCCTTTGGGTCGTCGTCCGTTTCGCAGGAGAGGCTTGTCGCCGCAAAACGGGGCTTTATCGTCGGGAACGGGCAAGATCCTGGCGCATGTGCCACTCGACCCCGGCTTGAGGTATGCTATGGGCGTTAGAACCGTCGTCATTGAGAGGAAAGTGAGAGATGAAAGCCAAGGTCAGCTGGGTGGAAGGCATGAAGTTTGTGGGAGAGAGCGAGTCCGGTCATCAGGTGACCCTGGATGGCGCCAACCCGGGTGAAGGTGCCAGCCCGATGGAGATGATCCTGCTGGCTGTCGGCGGTTGCAGCTCCATCGATGTGGTCTCTATCCTGGAGAAGGCCCGTCAGTCCGTGACCGCCTGCCATGTCGAACTGGAAGGGACCCGCGCCGATACCGTTCCCCGGGTATTTGAGCAGATCCACCTCAAGTTCGTGGTGACCGGCAAGGGTCTGGCGGAGAAGCAGGTCGCCCGTGCGGTGGATCTGTCCATGGAAAAATATTGTTCAGTTTCCCTGATGTTGGAAAAAGCGGTAGAAATTACCCATAGTTATCAAATCCTTGAGGGTTGACCGCTATAGTTTGTCCCGTCGATAACGCCATGACATAAGGAAAGTGCGATGAAAAAAATGATGATGTTGCTTCCCCTGTTCGGTCTGGCCGCCTGCAGCATGCCGCAGCCGACCCAGTATCAATACAGCCAGTATCAGTGCGGGGAAGAGTTGCTGGCCATCACCTATGATGCCCAGGCCGACATGGTGCAGTTCCCTTATGCCGGTGTCTATCACAAGCTGGGGCGCATCGAGTCGCCCAAAGAGACTGCCAGCTATTCCGACGGGGTGACTACCTTCTCCCGTCAGGACAAGCAGGCTACCCTGGTCAAGAGCGGTGTGACCCAGCTGACCTGCGAGTTGAAGTGACCCTGATGCCGTCACGGCGTGCATGGAAAACGGCCTGCGTGAAGCAGGCCGTTTTTGTTGAAAGAGACATCACTCTGACGGTAGCGAGCCCAGCAACTGGGCGGCCAGTTGCTGGCTAAGCTGGCCACGGGCCTCCTCTGCGACAGGCACGTCGCTGGCGAGCTGGATGGCGCTGCTCCACACCGCTTTCTGGCTATGCCCGTCGAGCAGCACGACGGCCAGGGTCCCCTTGCGGGCATTGGCGGCGGCGTTCAGGCCCGGTGTCATGCCGAGGCGGGAGAAGATCTCACCATCGCTCATGTCCTGGCTGCCAGCTACCCCGATGGCGACCCAGACGTCGGCCTCATCCAGGGGAACGCTGCGCCAGCCTTTGCCGTCCAGCTGCCGGATGACGGCCTGCTGTACCGGCTCGAGCCAGGGCGCGGCGCTGTTGCCCGCATACTGGAATTGTTCGGCCAGCGCATAGCGTGGTGTCGCCCCGTAGGTCCAATGCTCCGCCGGGCGAACCACCATGGTGCCCGTTTCGACCGTGGGTGCGGCGGGGCCGGAGCTGCAACCCCCCAGCAGGGTTGCCAGCATGAATGAGAGAAGTGCAGCGCGCATCGTTAAGCTCCTTGGCTCAGGTGATCTTGCCCGTTTCGATCAGTTGCTGGATCAGGGGGCGCAGGATCAGTTCCATTGCAAAGCCCATCTTGCCACCCGGCACGACGATGGTGTTCATCCTGGACATGAAGGCGCCGTCTATCATCGACAGCAGGTAGGGGAAGTCCACCTGCTTGATGCCCCGAAACCTGATCACCAGCATACTCTCGTCCAGGCTGGGTATCACCTTGGCGCTGAAGGGGTTGGAAGTATCGACGGTCGGCACCCGCTGGAAGTTGATGTGGGTGCGGGAGAACTGCGGCGTGATGAAGTTGATGTAGTCGTCCATGGAACGCACGATGGAGTCGGTCACCGCCTCGCGGGAGTGGCCGCGTTCCGAGGTGTCGCGAATGAGCTTCTGGATCCACTCCAGGTTGACGATGGGCACCACGCCGATGAGAAAGTCCACGTGCCGCGCCACGTTGTGTTCCCCCGTGACCACGCCGCCATGCAGTCCTTCGTAGAACAGCAGATCCGTCTCGCCGGGCAGATCCTGCCAGGGGGTGAAGGTGCCAGGCATCTGGTTGAAAGGCACTGCCTCGTCGAAGCTGTGCAGATAGCGCCGGTACTGGCCTGTGCCGCTCTGGCCATACTCCTGGAAAAAGGACTCCAGCAGACCGAAGTCGTTGGCCTCCGGGCCGAAGTAGCTGATATGCCGCCCCTGCTCCCGGGCCTTGCGGATAGCCACGTCCATCTCGGGCCTGGTGTAGCGGTGAAAACTGTCCCCCTCGACCACGGCCGCCTTGTATCCAAGCTGGTGGAACATGGAGCGAAAGGCGTTGGTGGAGGTGGAAGTACCGGCACCGGACGAACCGGTGACCGCGATGATGGGATGCTTGGCGGACATAGAATTCTCTCTTCCTTGGGAGTTCCGTTATAAGGGGTGGCCCAAAGTGCGGTCAAGTGCGCCGTCATCCTCCCGCTGCCCCCACGCTTCCCGGCAATAGCGGTGAACAAGGGCTGCCCTGTGCTCTGGGTACGTTGGAATAGGTGCTGCTGGGTGGCGAACTGGTCATGCGGCCTGATGATGTGAGCTGGATAGGTGGAGGGCGGGGTGAGCCGCCCGATAAGCCGTGACCGCGTTACGCTTGGGGGAAGTCGTCAGTGGGTGACTTGCTTAAATGAGTCTTTGGGACGACATTGACACTTTCGTGCAGCTCGCTGTAGACAAGCACGGCGCTACCTTGTAGCAATTGTTGCCTGACTGCTTCGACCTTGTCGGTCAGGCTGACATCCTGTTCACCGTATTCGGTGCCTTCTTGCAGCACAAAGTGTTCGAGCAGGTTGGTGAGGGTGTCCGGCTCCAGTTCTTGCCAGGGGATAATCATGATTTCATCTTCACTCAGTGGGTTGCGGATATTGTCGATGTCTGGTCGGCAAGCGCAAGGGATTTGTCTCGTTTTGGACGAGGGGTGCCATGCAATCCATTGACGCACGCCGACCCTCCAGTCAATTCGAACAGCACCTGTTCGATGCCCGCCGCCGCGCCCTGAGCGCCGGTTTGCGCTGGTACTGGGTCATCAATCTCATCGCCCTCGTATTTCTGCTGACCCGCTTCTACATCTATCGGGATGCACACCTGGTACTGGTCGGCAACCTGCCCTGGTCATACAAATGGCAGCTCTTTGCCATGATAGGTGTTGGCCTGCTGCTGCCGCTCGGGTGGGGCTGGCTCTCCCGTCAATCCCATGCCATCTGGCTGGTGTCCCTGTGCGTCTGTGCCCTGGCCTGGGGGCTGGCCTGGGCCATGGTGGGTTACACCATCTCGATCGTCGACTTGAAGGGGGGCTTCAGTTTCATTTTCAACATGGTCAGTCTGTTGCTGCTGACCGGTCTTGTCGCCGCGTATTGCGATGTGCGGCTGTTTTACGCACTGGTGTCGGTCCCCCTGCTGTTCTTGTTGGTGAGAGCCTCCTGGAGTCCTGAGCCCTTTGTTCTGGTCAATACCATCGTGGTCGGGGTCTTGCTGGTGGTGCTGGAGACGGGGCGGCGCATGCTCAACGGCTGGTTCGAGCTTGCGGTGTCAAGGGAACACGACAACCTGATGCTGGCAAACAAGATGAATGCCATGGCCAACCGGGATCCCCTGACCGGCATAGCCAACCGTCGCCACTTCGATCAGGCGTGCAAGCGTGCCATTGCGCAAGGCACCACCCAGGATGTACCGCTCACCGTGATCCTGCTCGATGTGGATTTCTTCAAGCGCTACAACGATCGCTATGGGCATCAGGCGGGGGATGAGTGCCTGATCCTGGTGGCCGAGTGCCTGGAGGAGAGTGTACGGGAGCCCGGCGATCTGGTTGCGCGCTACGGGGGAGAGGAGTTCGTGGTGTTGCTGCAGGAGACGACGCTGGCCGGTGGCCAGGAGGTGGCGGAGCGCATTCGCGCCACTCTGGCGGCCAGGGCTCTGCCCCATGAGGATTCCGACGTAGCCCCCCACCTCACCCTGAGCCAGGGGATAGCCCAGTGGCGAGCCGGGGAGAGCCTCGTCATGCTGCTCGAGCGGGTCGATGGCGCCCTCTATCAGGCTAAGGAAGAGGGGCGCAACGGTTACCGGTTCGCCCCCTGAGTCTGTTCCCGCAACCACTGGCTGATGCGCTCATCCAGCCAGAAGCGGGGGCGCCAGGGAGAGCCGTGCAGGAAGCCCACGTGGCCGCCCTGGCGGCTCAGCTCGTAGCGCACCAGAGGGGAGAGCTGCTCCGCCGCCGGAATGACGGCATCGGTCATGAAGGGATCGTCGGCGGCGTGAATGACGAGGGTCGGGATGGGAATGCGGGCCAGCAGGCTCAGGCCGGAGCAGGTCTGGTAGTAGTGATCGGCGCTTTCGAAACCATGGAGCGGTGCCGTCACCAGCTCGTCGAACTCCCTCAGTGTGGCGATGCGGGTGATCTGGGCCGGCTGCCAGCGCGCCCGTGCCGCGCTCTGGCGCCGGATCTTGCTTTGCAGGTTGGTTCGCATGGTGCGCAGCAGGTAGTTCTGATAGACCCGTGAGAAGCCCTGATTGACCCGATCGGCACAGCTTGCCAGTTGCAGCGGGGCCGACACTACCACCGCCGCTTTCAATGGTGCCGGGCAGGCCCGCGCCAGCAGATTGACCAGCATGTTGCCCCCCAGGGAATAGCCGATGGCGACCAGGGGACGGCCAGGAAAACGCCGCCCCAGCTCGGCAATTACCGCCTGGGCGTCCTCGATGGCGCCTGAGTGATAGGCCTGCAGCAGCCGATTCGGCTCGCCACTGCACCCCCGAAAGTGCATCAGCACCGCCTCGTTCCCTTGCCGCTGCAGGTGGGCAAAGAGCCCCTTGGCATAGTGGGAGTGAATGCTCCCCTCCAGTCCGTGGAACACCACCACCAGGGGTTGTTCATCCTGGACGGGTTCGCCGCTCCAGGCCAGATCGACGAAATCGCCGTCCGGAAGTTCGAAGCGCTCTTGGATGAAGCGGGCAGGCGAGCGGCGCAGCCACTTGGGTAAAATGGTTTGCAGATGGGGGTTGCGGGCCCACCAGGGGGCGTGAAAGTGGCTTTCTGTCAACATGCAACGACTCGGAAGAGCAGGGAGGAAAAGGGGGCGGCGAGCCCTTGGCTCGCCGCGACATCAGGCCATCAGACGATCGTGGTGCTCGGCGCCGCGCAGCATGGCCTGGATAAGTTCGTTGGCTTCAAACTTGGTGAGCGCCTCGTGGGCGCCGACCTGATGGGCCCGCTCCACGCTGATCTCGCTGGAGAGGGAGGTGTGCAGGATGATGTAGGCTCCCGCCAGCTTGGCATCGCTCTGCACCTCGAAGGCCAGCTCGTAACCATCCAGTCCCGGCATCTCGATATCGCTCACCAGGATGTCGATCCGCTTGCCCTGGGAGACCCGGGTCTGCATCAGGGTGAGGGCGTCACGTCCGTTGGTGCAGACCTCGTAGGGGATGTTGATGTAATCGAGCGCCGCCATGAGCTGGCGACGGGCGACGGAGGAGTCGTCCACCAGCAGGATCCGCATCGGCTTGAGCCGCTCGCGCTGCACGTCGGTCAGCACGGGGTAGAGATGGCTGGGATCGTCCGGATAGACCCGCGACAGGATGAGCTCCACATCCAGCAACTGGATCAACTGATCTCCCACCCGGGTCACGCCGGTGACGAAGACGTTCTGTCCCAAGGAGGGAGGGGGCGGTTCGATGTCACGCCAGTTGCACTCGGTGATCTTGTCGATGCCCCGCACCAGAAAGCCCACCAGGGTGCGGCGGCAATCGGTGATGATGATGAAGCAGTGGGGCATCTCCTCCCGGGTGATGGGGCGGTAGCCCACGGCCATTGCCATGTCGATCACCGGGATGGTGGTGCCGCGCATGCTGGCGGCCCCGAGCACGGTGGGATGGGATTGTGGTAGAGCGGTGAGCTGGGTGTAGGGCACGATCTCCTTCACCTTGAGGGTACCGATGGCGAAGGATTGTCTGGCAGAGAGGTGGAACAGCAACATGCCCTGGGATTGGTTGGCCTTGCTCGTCATGGCGGATGTCCTGTTGATCTAGTCGGTGACGGTCAATCGGGTGTTCAGCATAAAGGATGGTGACATGAATGACTCCTTTGTTGTTAGCGGCGGTGAGCCGCAAAACTGGATTTCTTTTGCCATCCTTTTATGCCTTTCTTATCGGGTCGCGGACGGCTGAGGGGAGAGGGGCGCCCCGAGCCATTGCAGATGAGCCTCGGCCAGCGCGCTTTCATCCCGATAACCCAGCCTGCTCACCACCTGTGAGGGTGTGCTGCCGCTTCGCAGCAGGCGAATCCCCTGCAACAGTTGCCACTGATCCTGCAGTGCCCGGGCGTCCGGGCCCTCGAGACCGCGAGTGCCCAGCAGGGTCTGCCAGGCAGCCACGCTATCCGGCTGCGCTCTGGCCAGGGCTTGCCAGGCATCTTGCAGTGCCTGATCCCCCAGTGACGAGATGGTGCAGCCGTGCAACTCATCTCCCACCACTTGCAGCCGCTGCCCATAGGGGCCTTGCCAGTCGCGTGGGCGTGACCAGGCCGCCAGGCTGTCCAGCAGTGCGTCCATCAACGGGCTTGCCTGCAACCAGCCAGCCTGGGCGGGCTGGGGCACCCGCACGGAGCAGGCCAGTAGATCATGCTGGCAGCCAGCCAGAGGGGTGAAGGCGGCGAGGGCATCGGCACAGAGCCAGCAGTGGCTGCCAGGTGTCAGCAGCAGCTCATGGGCACCCAATTTCAGCAGCGCCACCCCCTGGGTGACGCGCAGCAATTGGCCCATGGGGGAGCGCTTGCGGGGGCCGACCTGAAGGGTGGAAGTGGAAAAATGCTGATATTCGATGGCGTGATGCATGTAAAAACCCTGATATGATGCTGCCTGGAGGTAACAAAAATGGAAACCAGACGTAAAAAACGCTTCATTGCCGGGGCGGTTTGCCCGGCGTGCGGCAAGATGGACACCATGATGCTGTATATGGAGCATGGAGTCGAGAAGGTGACCTGTGTCGAGTGCGGGGATACCCAGGTGCAGACCCAGGAGCAGGTGGACAAGGCGACGCGTGAAGCGGAGCAGGTGATAGGGGTGTTTCGTCCCGAGTGAGTGCCATGCCTCAAGGTGATGGTACGCCGGTCAGGCTGGTCGCTGTTGATGACTTTTTCATCACACTGAAGCCGGGCCGACCATATGCTTGTCTGCCTTTTTGAGGTATTCTGAGCCCGTTTTTTTCTATCCGCAGGATCCCTGACATGAAAGTAGCTCCCCTGAGCGTGGTTACGCTGGAATACACGGTCACCGACGAACACGGTGAAGTCATCGACACCACTGTCGGTAAAGAGCCGCTGGTGTATCTGCACGGTACCCGTTACCTGGTCTCCGGCCTCGAAGCCGAGCTGGAAGGTCGCAGCGTGGGCGAGGCGTTCGACGTCACCCTGACGCCGAACCAGGCCTATGGCGAGTACGACGAGAATCTGGTGCAGGAAGTGCCCGGCGAGCTGTTCGACGGTATGGAAGTGTCTGAAGGGGATACTTTTGTGGCCGAGACCGACGACGGCCACCGCCCGGTGACCGTCATCGAGGTGTCCGAGGAGTTCATCAAGGTGGACGGCAATCATCCCCTGGCTGGCGTGACCCTGGGCTTCAAGGTCGAGATCAAGGACGTGCGTGCCGCGACCGCCGAAGAGCTGGCCCATGGCCATGTGCACGGCGCTGGTGGCTGCGGTCATGACCATGATCACGGCCATGATCACGATCATGACCACGGTGGCTGCTGTGGTGGCCATGGTCACAACCATGCACACGATCACGGCGACGATCACGGTCACGGTGGTTGCTGCGGTGGTGGCGGTTGTGGTGGCAAGGGCCATCAGCACTGATCACGGCCTGGCCGATGATAAAAAAACCCGCGCATGGCGCGGGTTTTTTTATGGCTGGCACTCATCAGTAGTGCGGTGGCGGCGTCTCTTCGGCCATGCTGGCGATCTGGCTCGGCTGTACGCTCTGCAATTTATCCACCAGTAGATGGATCTGGTGTTTGAGCCGGTCCAGCTCGCGACCCTGGGTGGTGACCTCGTCGTTGAGCTGCTCCACCGTGTATTCGGCAAAAGCGAGGCGGCTTTCCAGGGTTTCGAGGCGTTCGTTTAGTTGCTGACTCATGGGCCTTTTGGTCCTTACTTGATAGTCCAGATTTCAGCCAGGCCACTGGAGCTGGCACTGACGAGGTGGTCATTGTCGCGCAAAGCCACGCCATAGACCACAGCGCTCGGCGGTTTCACCTTGGGATGGGGCGAGACGCGCCAGCTCTGCAATGGCTGGCCGTCACTCACCTGCCACAGAGTGAGCTGGCGGGAGGGGGCGCCGGTGATGAGCCAGTTGCCGCCGTTGGCAAAGCGGGCGCTGGTGTAGACCTCGAAGCGGTGAGCGTATTGCAACCGGCTGTGCTCCTTGCCGGTTTTGAGATCCCAGATGCTGGCCTGGCGACTGTCTGCGGTGAAGGCGAAGCGTCCGGACGGATCCAGTCTCGCCATCACGACTCGCCCGGCGTGGTTGAAGCGCCACACCACCTGGCCCGTGCGGGTATCCCACAGATAGGCGCTGTAATCGTTGCCGCCGGTGAGGGCATAGCGACCGTTGGGGGAGAGATCCACCGTGTTGACCTGTTCGGTGTGGCCGAGGAATTGCAGCCGGCGTCCGGTCTGGGTGTCGACCACTTCCGCCTTGCCGTCTTCACGGCCGATGAGCACCTGGCGGCCATCCGCCGAGATCGCCGCATCGCGCAGGGGGGATTCTGGCAGGGAGTAGTAACCCTGGGAGCGGCCATCCTGCAAGCGCCAGATGGCGAAGGTGTGCTGGGTGGCGGTGATGGCATGGCTGTCATCGGGGGAAAAGCGGGTCAGGGTGACGAACTCCTCCTGGTCATCGCTCTGGCGCCAGCGCCAGCGCTCCTTGCCCTGTTCCAGATCCCACACCACAGTGCCCTGACCCAGGCTGGAGACGAGCGCGAGCTTGCCGGAACTGGCGAGATCCGCGCTCAGCAGACCCTGGTTGGCGAGGCGGATCTGCTGGCTGGGAAGTGAGCGTTGTTCGCACCCCGTCAGCATCAGGCAAATACCGATGAGATAAATGGCACTTTTGATCATTTTTCCTGTCTCATGCTTTCGTTACCTGCGATCACGGCGTTAGTATAAGGCGCTTATCACGATAAACCTCTCATTTCACGAAGGAACCGAGAGCGGTATTTAGAGTTTTGGAGAAACTGATGAACAATTTTCTGAAGGTGTCCCTGTTGGCTGCGGCGGTTGCCGTCGGTCTGACTGCTTGCCAAAAAGATGAGAAACCTGCTGCGACCAACACCGCAGAGGTCAAGGCAGAAGCCAGCAAGCCGGCAGAGGCCCCCAAGGCTGAGGCCAAGAGCTTTGAAGAGCAATCCGGCTATGCGATCGGCCTCTCCATGGGTCGTTATATCGCCAATACCCTGGAGCGCCAGCAGGAGCTCGGCATCAAGCTGGACAACACCGTGATCCTGAAGGGTGTCACCGACGGTCTGGGCAAAGAAGCCAAGATGACCGACGAGGAGATCCAGAAGGTTCTGCAGGAATACGACGCCAAGATCAACGAGCTGACCAAGGCGAAGGCCGACAAGGATGCCGTGGAAAACCTGAAGAAGGGTGAAGAGTTCCTGGCTGCCAACGCCAAGAAAGAGGGCGTGAAGAGCACTGAGTCCGGCCTGCAATATCAGGTCGAGAAGATGGGTGACGGCGCCAAGCCGAAGGCCACCGACATCGTCAAGGTGCACTACACCGGTACCCTGACCGACGGCACCAAGTTTGACAGCTCCGTCGATCGCGGCGAGCCGGCTACCTTCCCGCTCAACCAGGTGATCCCGGGCTGGACCGAAGGGGTGCAATTGATGCCGGTCGGTTCCAAGTTCAAGTTCTTCCTGCCGTCCAAGCTGGCCTATGGCGAGCACGGTGCAGGTTCCATCCCGGCCAACGCCGTGCTGGTATTTGACGTAGAGCTGCTGGCCATCGAAAAACCGGCTGCCGATGGCGACAACGCCAAGAAATAAGCTCAAAGCACCATAAAAACGGCTCCCCAGGGAGCCGTTTTTGCTTGTGCATTGTCGCAATCCCCCGGATAAAGCGATGAGGCCGTCTTGAGTGTGTGGCGGCTAGCCCCCAGAATAGACAACAAAATCAAGCGCAAGGATGGATCTCGTGGCTGAAAGCAAACCCCGTGTCCTGTTGGTGGAAGATACCCGCAGTCTGGCGGTCGTCTATGAGCAGTATCTGGCCCAGGATGGCTACGAGGTGCAGCTGGCAGATTGTGGCCAGCAGGCTTTGGCACAATTGCTGGCAAGCCCGCCCCCTGTGGTGCTGCTCGACCTGGAGTTGCCCGACATGTCCGGCATGGACATCTTGCAGCAGATCACGGAGCGGCAACTGCCCTGCTCCGTGGTGGTGATCACCGCTCACGGCTCGGTGGATGTGGCGGTGGAGGCGATGCGGTTCGGGGCCTTCGATTTTCTCACCAAGCCGTTCGATGGCAAGCGCCTGTGCGCCACGGCGCGCAATGCCCTGAAGCACCAGCAACTCAGCTCGCTGGTGGCCCAGTATCGGGAAAACTTCGAGCGCAGCTCCTTTGCCGGTTTCATCGGCGCCTCCATGGCGATGCAGGCGGTCTATCGCATCATCGAGAGCGCGGCGCCGAGCAAGGCCACCGTCTTCATCACTGGCGAGAGCGGCACCGGCAAGGAGGTGTGCGCCGAGGCCATCCACCAGTGCAGCCCGCGTCGGGATCAGCCCTTCATCGCCCTCAACTGCGCCGCCATTCCCCATGACCTGATGGAGAGCGAGATCTTCGGCCACGTGAAGGGGTCGTTTACCGGTGCCCAAGGGGATCGCAAGGGGGCGGCCAGTCTGGCGGACGGCGGTACCCTCTTCCTCGACGAGATCTGCGAGATGGATCTCGACCTGCAGAGCAAGCTGCTGCGTTTCATCCAGACCGGCACCTTGCAGCGGGTCGGCAGCGGCAAGCTGGAGACGGTGGATGTGCGCTTTGTCTGCGCCACCAACCGGGATCCCCTGGTGGAGGTCAAGGCCGGACGGTTTCGTGAAGACCTTTACTACCGCCTGCACGTGATCCCGCTGGCGCTGCCCCCCCTGAGGGAGCGGGGAGAGGACATCCTGCTGCTGGCCCGGGAGTTGCTGCTGCGTTATGCCGGTGAGGAGAACAAGCGGTTCAGGGACTTTGATGCGGACGCAGTGCAGGTGCTGCTCGACTACCCCTGGCCCGGTAACGTACGCGAGCTGCAAAACGTGGTGCGCAACATAGTGGTGCTCAACGATGGCGAGCTGGTGAGCCCGGATATCCTGCCACCTCCCCTCAACGGGGGGCGTACCCTGGCCCCGGAGCCTGCGGTCGGGATCGCGGATCCCCAGTCAGAACCCGTGGTCGTTCGCAGGCAGGTTCGTCCGCTCTGGCAGGTGGAGAAGGAGGCCATCGAGCAGGCCATCGCCAGTTGTGACGGCAACATCCCCAAGGCGGCGGCCCTGCTGGAAATAAGCCCTTCCACGATTTATCGCAAGAAGCAGAGCTGGGAAGAGGCGAGTCCGGCCTGAGCCGTCACCTCTGCTCCCGGGCAGACATGCTGATGTGCGGGGCGGCCAATTGGTCGCCCCGCACGCTTATCAGAGTTTGGCGAGCAGCTTGAGCCTGGCCAGTCGTTCTGCCTCGTTGGCGGTGAACCAGCCATCCTGTGACAGCAGAAACCAGGCGCGGGCAAAGTATTCGGTCGCCGCGGGATCATTGAGCACGAGTGCATTCTCCCCCAGCTCCTCGCACACATAGCCATCCTCGGGGGTGCCTGCGGCGGCCATGTCGTCGCGCAACTGCGCCAGTTCGGCCATGGCCTGTTCATGGCGCTCCTGGGCCCGGCTCAGGCGCGCCAGACTCCAGCGGGCGATAAAGGCTTTGCCCTGGTTGTTGTGCTGCTCGTGCCAGGCCAGGCACTTTTGCTGACAGGCGATGGCCTCGTCGAGGCGACCCAGCTCGAACAGGGTCCACCCCTGATTGTTATAGAGGGTGGCGAGCCAGCCTCGCGCCCGCTGGTCGTGACTGCGCTCGGCCAGGGTCATCGCCAGCTGGTGCCAGTGGCTCTGCTCCTCCAGGGGGGCGGCGATGGCCACCATGTGGGCCGCATCGATGGCCAGATAGTGCTCTTCGTACTGCTCTCCCAGTTGCCAGGCCTGTTCAAACAGGGCTCTGGCGCTGGCCTTGTCACCGGCGGAGTTGAAGGTGCGGCCACGCTCCAGCAAGGCGCGCAGGCGGGCCCGTGGAGTCGCCTCTGTGAGGCGGGGTTCTATCTCGTCGAGCAGCTGGTGCGCCTGTGCAAACTGGCGTTGCAGTGAATGGGTGCGGGCTATCTGGGTGAGGAGCTCCAGCTCCCATTGCAGGTTGGTGGCACGCGCCTCGGGCAGCAGTGCTTGAAAACGCTGGGCGCTGGCAACGGGATCCTGATAATCCCACAGCGCCATGAAATCGGGCGGATTGTTCATCTGGCCTCCATGCCGGTTATCCGCCCACCAAGATGCCTGAAGGCCATTCTTTGTACAAGAAGGGGGGCTGGCGCCATCGTGACGCCAGCGTTTGCCGATCAGTAGACCATGGCAAGGCTCATCAGCATCAGACCCAGGGCGGCAAAGGCTCCCTCCTTGATAGCCAGGCGCGGTACCAGTGCCTTGGGCAGGGCAGGGAACAGGCTCAGGGCAAAGCCGAACCCCGGCATCAGCCAGTGGAAAGCAGGGCTTCGCAGGGCGGGATCCGCAGCGCCATTGATGACGATGAGCAGGATAAAGAGAGTGAAGGCGGGCAGGATAAACCAGCGGGCATGGCCGGCGGCAACCGCCCGCAGTGGTGAGATGCGATAGAGCACCAGGGTCACGAGGAAGAGGGCGAGGGGAGCCAGCAGATAGAGCGGGGCCGGGTTCATGATGAGTGTCTCCTGACAAGGGGGGCAGAGTGTAGGCAGTCCGGGTGGGGAATGACCAGTCCCCCGCGCCCGGGCTGCGAAGCGGATCGCAGGGCAAAGGTTTGCCTGGGCAGGATCAGCGGAACCAGAACCAGAGCACGGCAAATACCAGCCAGCTCAGCACCAGCAGGATCCAGGGCAGCGGGTGCTGGCGGGTGAGCTCGATGACCTCGGCTTCGCTCTCCTCTTCTGGCGTCTCTTGGGAAGAGTGCCTGGCTTTGGCTTGCAGCTTCTTCTGGCGGCTGGCTTCGCGGGCCTTCGCCTTCATCTGTTTCTTGTATTCGTCTATGCCCTTCTGGATCCCCTGGGCGATGAGCTGGGTCTGCTCCTTGGTCTGCCCCGGCTTCTGGTTGGCACGGGCGATCTTCATCGCCTCCTGCTGGGTTTCGGGGGAAATTTTGTCGTACTTGGCCATTCCAGGCACTCCTTGGCATTGATTGGCGGGCAGTATGCCATAACCGTTACCGGCGGGCTGCCATCATGGGGGAAATTGCTCTGCGAGTGGGGTGCCTCTGTTCCAAATAGGGGAAACAGGTTGCGTGGATGATCACATTTGGCGGAATTTGTGAGTCGCCGATGAAAAACCGTCACATGTTGTTTGTTATATTACCGCCCGATCCTGGATAGGGTCGTCCAATAACAAAATAACAAGGTGATATGGAAATGAATTATAAATTTGTCAAAGGAAGTATCGCACTGGCAGTGCTTGCCGCATTGAGCGGCTGCAATACCTCAAGCAACGACAGCGTCGCCCCCTGCACCGAAAATGTCTGCAAGCTGACCATTTTGCATACCAATGATACCCACGGTCGTTTCTGGCACAACGACAAGGGCGAATATGGCATGGCGGCCCAGAAGACCCTGGTCGAGCGGCTGCGTGCCGAGGCGAAAGCGGCGGGCAGCGAAGTGCTGGTGCTCTCCGGCGGTGACGTCAACACCGGGGTGCCGGAGTCGGATCTGCAGGATGCAGAGCCGGACTTCATGGCCATGAACAGCATCCGTTACGATGCCATGGCGGTGGGCAACCACGAGTTCGACAACCCCCTGACCATCCTCGAGAAACAGCGCCAGTGGGCCCAGTTCCCGATGATCTCCGCCAACATCTATGACAAGACGAGCGGCAAGCGCTACTTCGATCCCTACAAGGTGTTCAAGCTGGAGAGCGGCCTCAAGGTCGCCGTGCTGGGTCTGACCACAGAGGACACCGCCCAGCTGGTGGATCCCAACAACGTCCAGACCCTCGAGTTCCGCGATCCGACCACGGAAGCCGCCAATCTCGGCAAGCAAATCCGCGACAACAAAGAGGCGAACCTGGTTCTTGCCATCACCCACATGGGCCATTACGAGAATGGTCAGCACGGCAGCAACGCACCGGGTGACGTGGAGATGGCCCGTGCGCTGCCGGCAGGTACTCTGGACGCCATCATCGGTGGTCACTCCCAGAACCCGGTCTGCATGGAGCCGGGCACCCCTGACAAGTACGCCGACTTCAAGCCGGGCGACGACTGTCAGCCGGATCAGCAGAACGGCACCTGGATCATGCAGGCTCACGAGTGGGGCAAGTATGTGGGTCGTGCCCAGTTTGACTATCAGAATGGCAAGCTGACCCTGACCCAGTACGATCTGATCCCGGTCAACCTGAAGAATGCGGACGGTGATTTCATCCAGGAAGAGATCGTCAAGGATCCCGAGCTCTACAACACCCTGCTCACCTATCAGGAGAAGGGACAGCAGGAGCTGGGTGTGGTCATCGGTGCCACCGATGGCGTACTGGACGGTGAGCGCGCCAACGTCCGCAACAAGCAGACCAACCTGGGTCGTCTCATCACCACCGCGACTGCCGAGAAGCTGAGCACCGACTTTGGCATCGTCAACTCCGGCGGGGTGCGTGCCTCCATCGCGGCAGGGGACATCAGCTACCGTGACGTGCTGACCGTGCATCCGTTCGGCAACACCGTCAACAAGGCGACCATGAGCGGCAACGAGCTGCTGACCTACCTGGGTCAGGTCGCGACCAAGACCGCCAATACCGGTGGCTATGCCCAGTTCGGCGGCATCAAGATGACGGTGGATTGCCAGGCCAAGAGCGTGGACATCGCCACCATCGGCGGGAAGGCCTTCGATCCGGCAGCAACCTACAGCTTCTCCATCCCGAGCTTCAGCGCGGCCGGTGGTGACGGTTATCCGAAGATCGACACCATCAATGCCGGTCTGGTGGATGCCGGTGTGCTGAAGGATTATATCGCGGCGAAGAAGACCATTCAGGTCGCCGATTATCAGCCGGCCGGCGAGGTCAGCTATATCAACTCCACCTCGGTACAGGGCGGGATCGCACTTTGTTAATGAAATTTGAACAGGCAGATCGTCTGTGATCTAATCGCGTCTCCATGCAGGAGGCACGCGCTATGACGTTGATTGAACACCTTACCC